>RGBZ01000200.1 GCA_009919365.1 bacterium | reverse complement strand
ACCTTCCAGTCGTGATTGATTGCCGGCAAGATCATCTTCACGCCAATCCACATCAACACAAACCCGAGGCCTGCGCTCAAGTAGTGGAAGCGATCCTTCGCGTCAGCAAGCAAGAAGTAGAGGTTTCGCAGCCCGAGGATGGCGAATGCGTTTGAGGTAAAGACAATGAACGGATCCTTCGTAATGCCGAAGATGGCCGGAATGCTGTCGACCGCGAAGACGAGATCAATGATGCCGATGACGGCGATCGTCAAGAAGATTGGCGTGAAGACGCGCTTCCCCGCCTTAACGATCCAGAAGCGCTCTTCGTTGTAGTCGTTGTTGACGTGAATGAAGCGCCGCGCCAGCTTGATAGCCGACGGCTCGCTCTCGTTGGCATGGCCGCCACTGCGCAGCATCTGCACTCCGGTAAAGAGGAGGAACGCACCAAAGAACCAGATGATCCACTCAAAGCGCTCGATGAGCGCTGCGCCGATCAAGATCATGATGCCGCGGAGAACAAGCGCAAGCAGAATGCCCCACATGAGGGCGAGCTGCTGCAACTTTTTCGGCGTCTTGAGCGCCGCAAAAATGATGGTGAAGACAAAGATGTTGTCAACGGAGAGAGATTTCTCCACGAGATAGCCGACAAAGTACTCCGTCGTAACGGTCGCATTGTTGTCGGAATACCAATAAATTGCGACGCCGAAAGCAATTGCAAGCACGATCCAAACAAGCGTCCACACCGCAGCCTCTTTAACCGGGACCACGTGGGTGCCGTTTCTTCGCAGGAGGCCGAAGTCAATGGCGAGCGCGACGACGAGGAAGATTCCGAAGCCGAGTCCAAGCGGTGAGAAGAGTTCGTTGCCGCCCATGTTTCCCCCGTGCTAGTCGCCGTTTAGCATTGGAGTAATGGTAGCGGAGGGGGTTAGCGATGGCGCGTTCGATTAGGCGCGGGTGAGACCGCCGTTTGTGGCGTCAAGCGTGTAGGAGCGTGCGCAGGCACCGCAGCTGAGCGTGGCCCCCTCGTTCGGTAGCCGGGTGCCGCAATCGCAGACCCAGCCGATGCGCTTGGCTGGGCTGCCGACCACGAGGGCTCGCGGTGGAACGCTGCGCGAGGCAACCCCGCCCGCTCCAACCATGCAGTACTCGCCCAGGGTGATCCCGGCCACGATCACGGCGCCGGCGCCAATCGAGGCGCCATCTCCCACACTGATCGGGCTCACTACCCAGTCGCTGGCCGCCGCCAGACCGCCATCGGGCGTCTGGGCGCGCGGGAAGCGGTCATTGGTGAGGATCGCATTGGGGCCAATAAACACGCCGTTGCCAGCGGTAACGCCGTGATACACGAGCGCAAGGTTCTGCACCTTACAGCGATCGCCAAGCACCACATCGGCGTCAATAAATGCGCCTCGCCCAATGATGCAGTCGGCGCCGATCTTGGCGCCGCGTCGCACGACTGCGCCGCCCCACACCTTGCTGCGCGCGCCAATCGTGACGCCTTCTTCAACGATCGCCGTTGGGTCAATGAACGCCGTTGAATCAATCATTCGGCCGCGACCCCGTTTGGTCGACCGAAGCCGATGCGCTTCGCGCCAGCTGGCAACGTTGCGCCCGCGCAGGCGTTGCGCCCGTCAATCAGCACCTTAAGTCCCGGGAAGAGCGTAGCGAGGTCCATCGTGCGATACGCGGCGTCGGCGGTAGCAACCACAACGGCCGTCACCTGCGC
>RGBZ01000199.1 GCA_009919365.1 bacterium | reverse complement strand
CAGCGAGTCGGTCGCGGAACTGGACGAGAGCATTCCCGGGCAGATCCGCGTGTTTCTCGACAGCCAGCCGAAGCTGCTCGCCCACCTCCGCGAGCCGTCCACCGAGCGGATCGTCCGCGACGCCCTCGCCGACACCATTCCAGTCGCGCCCGATCGCGAGATCCTCGACCCGGGCGGCACGTTCAAGTGGCTCTCGCTGATGAGCATCTGCATGGTCATCCTCGGGTTCGTGACCGGCTTTCGGGAGATCGTCAAGGAGCGGCCGATGCTCGACCTCGAGCGACGGCACGGGCTGCGGTTCGCCGCCTACGTGATCGCCAAGGTCGCGGCGCTGGCGGTCGTGCTCGCGGCCCAGGTCGCGGTCTTCCGCACCACCGTCGAACTCGGGTTCATTCTCCGCGAAGCGCTCGGCGGTGAGGCGCCCGCCGAGGTCTACCGCCGCGGGGCGGTCGTTTCGGCGAGCATCAACTGGCTGGCCGCGGTGGCCTGTGCGGCCATGGGGCTCGTCGTCTCGGGCTGCGTCCGCTCGACCGACAAGGGCGTGCTCGCGGTGCCGCTCTTGATCACGCCGCAGATCCTGCTCGGGGCCACGATCCTGCCGATCAAGGGGGGCGTGCTCGCCGCGATCGCGAAGCTCTTTTCGCCGCTCTACTGGGCACATCGCGGCTGCCGCAGCGAGGGACCAGGCGTGCCGGAGTTCTGGCAGAATCTCGGTACCTACGATCCGGCCCTCTGGATCCCCTACTCGGCACTCGTCGCGCAGATCCTGGCGGCGACGTTGATCACGATCCTCCTGCTCCACTGGCAGGAGCGGGCGATCCTGGGCCGCAATCGCGCCGTCCGGTGAGCGCGATAGCCTCCGACCGGAGCAGTGAGCCGACGATCAGAGCGAAATCTGCTCGCCGATCTCCATCACTTGCTCGGCCGGCAACCCATAGCGTTGCTCCTCCCGGACGGCGTTCCGCTTGAGATACGCGAAGATCGCCTCGGGGATGAAGGCCCACTGGCCTGCTTGGCCGGCCACGATCGTCGAGTGGCCGATGAAGAACGTCGCCGCGTCGATGTCGGTGGGCAGCCGCTCGTCGGCCGCGATCCGCTGCAGGCAGGGCATCAGCAGGGGCTGCTCCATGTAGCCAAACCGAATCGCACGAGCGACCGCAGTCCGGGCCACTCCGCCTCGAAGGCCCCGTATTGCCTCGAATAGCCCTCCATCACGGCCGTGCGGCCACGGCTCCAGATCAGCATGGCCGCGATCAGCGCCGCCCCGATGACCATCGGCACGTAGCCGCCATCGAAGATCTTGAAGAGGTTCGCGATCAGGAAAGGGATGTCGAAGGCCAGGAACAGCAGCAGGACGGCGAGCGACGGACCGCGCCCCCAGCCCCACGTGTAGCGAATCACGAGGTAATAGAGGATCGTGGTCACCACCATCGTGCCGGTGACGGCGAGGCCGTAGGCGCCCGCGAGTTTCACCGATTCGCGAAAGGTGAGCACGAGCGCGATGCAGCCCACGCCGAGGAGCACGTTCACCTCCGGGATGTAGATCTGCCCCTCGCTCTCGTAGGCGGTGTGGCGGATGGTGACCCGGGGCAGAAAGCCCAGCAACATCGCCTGACGCGTGAGCGAGAAGGCGCCGGAGATCAGCGCCTGGGAGGCGATGATGGTGGCGAGGCTCGCGAGCCCGACCAGGGCATAGGTGGCGGGGCCGGCG
>RGBZ01000198.1 GCA_009919365.1 bacterium | reverse complement strand
CATGGTCCTAATCTACCTCAACCGCGGGCGTCTTACACGGGAGCTGCGACTTTTTTTCAGAAGAATCCCACCCGGTGCACGAAGTCGTCCGCTGCGTTGCTGGGTCCGAAGTAGACGGAGGGGTACCCGTCGGGGTCCACGTGGGCGGCACCGATCGGGTGCACTCGGCCGTCCGAGGTCCTGAAGAGGGCTCGGGGTCGGAGCTCCTCGAACTCGAGGAGGAGCAGGCTGTCCGCGCGCGCCATCCGCTCGATGTCACTGGCCCCGTAGGTCTGCCCCGGGGTGGGGGCCTTTGCGTTCTTGTTCTTGTTCTTCATGGTTCCTACCTTATCCCTTCCCCGCGCGCATTGCACGGGAGCCTAAACTTTCAGCGTGCCTCGCGCGTCCCTCTTGTTGTCGGCGCGGACGACCGTGTAGCCGCCGCGGCAGCTGTAGGACATGTGGAAGCGGCCGGCTCCGGGAGCGACCGTGTGCCAGTGGATGATGAAGGTCTTCATGGTCCTTACCTTACCTCAGCTGCGCCCGACTTGCACGATCAGGAGCACACTTCGATCGTGACGACCGGTCCGAGACCCATCCGAGCGCGGCCCTGGCTGACGAGGGCGGCCACCTCCCGTGCCCACTTCTTCGCCGCGGTGTAGGTCGAGGCGGGAGCGAAGACCGGACCGCCGCCGAGGTCGAAGGCCCAGGACCCGTAGCCCCGCGGCTCACGGCCGTGGGACATGACGTAGCTGCGGGTGTTGAACTCGATCTTGGTGTTCTTCATGGTCCTAATCTACCTCAGGTGTGGGTGTTTTGCACGTGACCCGCGAACTTTTTCAGGCCTCCGCGGTACGGGCGTTGGCCGCCTCCACGAGCTGCCGGCTGTGCCGAAGGGCGATCGCCTGCGCCCGGTCGAGGTGGTGGCCGGTGAGGTGCCGACCTCCGAGGACCCAGCGGGCGTAGTAGGTGCCCTTCCGGGCTGCGTTCGCGCTGAAGCCGCGGCCGTTGAGGTGCCGAGCGGCGGGCGCGGCCTTCTCGTCCTGGGTCTGGAGGTCGTAGAGGACGACCATCGCCCTCTCCACTGCACGGGAGTTGCTCACGAGGAGAGCATCGATGTCGCTTCGCGTCCAGGTCTTGGTGTTCTTCATGGTCCTAATCTACCTCAGGTGCGTCCGGGTTGCACGCGTGCCCTGCACTTTTTTTGTGCGCTTGTCCCGTGCAACACGTGGGCGGCTGGTGTTACGCTGGTGAACCTAGGGCGCGCAGGCGACCGTGACCGCCATCCCGGCTCCGAGCCGAGGCGGCCGCGACTGCTGTTGCCCTGCGCTGTCCCCGCGGCGCGGCTGATTCGTGCCGCCCACGCGTCCCCGGGTGCGTTATCACAGCGCAGTCGACCGGGCAGTGCTGGCGGCGCTCTGAGCTCACCCCCACAGCAGCTGCCCGGCTCTGAGCCCAGGACTCACCAGGCGGTCGTGCGGCAGTCCGTGCAGGCGCCGCCGCGGTTGTCGCAGTCGTCGTGCATCACCTTGACGGTGCCCTCGATCACCCGGGCGACCACACCCATCCCTCGCAGGTGCCGCTGGTAGAGCACGTCCTCGTCGTCGGGGTCCATGCCAGGCCACCGGGTGATGAACCCGTACTCGTGGGTCCCGAAGGTGGCGTCGCTGAAGAGGAGTGCCACGCGCGTCTTGTTGGTGTTCATGTTCCCAGTATAGCCCACAGGGCCCCAGCTTGCA
>RGBZ01000197.1 GCA_009919365.1 bacterium | reverse complement strand
CTGAGGTCGATTGAATGCGGCCGATCGGCTTCACCGACTACTCCTTGCCGAGGATCGCGGTGTACATCGAAGGCTTAAGTACGCCGACGTAGGGCAGGTTGCGGTACTGCTCACCGAAATCGAGCCCGTAGCCGACCACGAACTTGTCGGGGATCTCAAAGCCCATCCATTCAACAGGGATCTCGACGACACGTCGCGCAGGCTTGCTAAGCAAGGTGACGATCTTTACTGAACGGGGGCTCTTCCCCGCCAGGTAGTTGGTGAGGTAGTTCAGGGTGATGCCGGTATCGATGATGTCTTCGACGATCAGCACGTCACGACCTTCAATCGTTCCCGAGAGGTCTTTCAGGATGCGCACGGTGCCGCTCGATTCAGTGCTCTTGCCGCCGTCATACGACGAGACCTCCATGAGATCAATCTGCACGTTCCCCGGAATCGCGCGCATCAGATCGGCAACGAAGACGATGGAACCCTTCAGTACGCTGACGAGGATGAGCGACTCGTTCCCCGCGTAGGCCGCACCGATCTCGGCGCCGAGCTCGCGCACGCGCGCGTCAATAGCCGCCTCGGTAATGAGTACGGACTCAATGTCGTCGTGCGGGTTCTGGCTCGCCGCCATGGTTGCTCCTCCCCACTTGGCGCCCCGGCTGGGGCCTACCGCTCTGCGTCTGAATCGTAGCATCGCATCGTGATCAGATACTCTCAGGGGGTATGGCAGAACATATCGGGCATAGCTACACAAAAGATCGCAAGGTCTTGCTCAATCGCTTGCGGCGACTGGAGGGACAGGTGCGCGGTATCGCGCGCATGGTTGACCGCGAGGAGTACTGCGTCGACATCCTGCAGCAGACCGCAGCACTGCGCGCAGCAGTTGATGCGCTCGGCCTCCTCATCCTTGAAGACCACATTCGCGG
This sequence comes from bacterium, assembly GCA_009919365.1. Next base: position 848 of record RGBZ01000197.1, on the reverse strand, counting down.
CTGCATGAAAGATGCGGCGGAGAAGGGCGACGCCGAGAAATCCATTGAAGAGGTGCTCGACGTTGTGCGTCGCTCGATGGGTCGACCGGCGCGAAGCGCAACGCCAAAGAGTGGAGCGAGCGACTGAGCTCCGACACGATGCCCCCTCAGCGCGCGCCACTTCCCACTGATCCGAGTGCCCTCCCGCCAACCGAACGCGAGACGTTGGACGAACTTGCGCGCCAGCTGGCCGCAGCATCACTCCCCGAACTCTCTCCTGCCGAGAGTGCACTCGTCACTGCGCACCTACGACTACTTGATGCATGGAATCCAGCAATCAACCTCACGCGCGTCAGCGATCCGATTGAGCGCGCAACGCGACACCTGCTCGACTCGCTTGTCGCGGCTCCGCATATCGAGCGCCTGATTCCCGACGGTCATGGCAAGATCGCCGATCTCGGCTCTGGTGGTGGGTTTCCTGGCGTGCCGTTGGCGGCGCGTTTGCTCTCGCGTCATGAGGGGCTCTCAATGACGCTGATTGAATCCATCGGCAAGAAGGCGCGCTTTCTTGAAGCGGTCACCGCCGCGAGCGAGCTTGCGCCACGACTACGTGTTGCGCATGCGCGCGCCGAAGAGTTGGCGCAGGGTGGTGGGGTTCGCTTCGACGTGATTACTGCGCGAGCCGTCGCGCCTCTCGGAGAACTGATACGCGTCGCCGCTCCACTCCTGACACCAACCGGTTCACTTTTGGCATGGAAGCGCGCGGGAGACGAATGGGATGCAGAGTTGGGCGCTGCCGCTTCGTTCATTGGTACCAGTGCAATTGAAGTCACCGAGGTGAACGTGGCTGCATTGGAGGGGGCGCTCCT
>RGBZ01000196.1 GCA_009919365.1 bacterium | reverse complement strand
GCGGGTCAGGGCCTCGATTCGTGCGGCAGACTCAGCCATAGGACGGCGGAGTATAGAACATCTGTTCTATGTTGTGGGGGCCGATTTCGTGCTCAAGAACCCACCCCAGGCACCGCAGGTTTGTTCTGGAGGGGCATGCCGTACGCTGAGCGCAATTAGGCATGTAGGGAGGGCGTAACAACTATGAAGAACACATCGAAGAGCAACGCAACCGCCGTGAAGTTCCGTTGGCTTGCTGTCGCGGTTCTATTGGTCGCATCCTTCATGGACCTTCTCGACACGACGATCGTCAATGTGGCACTCCCTGCGATTCAGGAGAGCCTTGGCGCCTCATCGGCCCAGCTGGTGTGGATCATCTCTGGGTACGCCCTCAGCTTTGCCGTCTTGCTGATCACCGGTGGTCGCCTCGGTGATCGCTATGGGCGCAAGACAGTATTCAACATTGGCGTTCTCGGCTTTACGGTCGCCTCACTCAGCTGCGCCTTTGCCCAAACATCAGACATGCTCGTGATCTCACGACTCGTGCAGGGTGGCTTTGCCGCGGTGATGATCCCCCAGGTTCTCTCGATCATTCAGGTGCTGTTCAAGCCAGAAGAGCGCGCAGCAGTGTTCGGTTTGACTGGTGCGATCTCTGGGCTCGCCGCCGTCGCCGGGCCACTCATTGGTGGCCTGCTTGTCTCTAGCGATGCATTCGGGTTGGGATGGCGCAGCATCTTCGTCATTAACATTCCTGTCGGCATCGCGCTGTTCATTGCATCGCTCGTCGTTGTTCCGAACTCCAAATCAGCGAAGCCGGTACGGCTTGATCCGCTCGGCGTTGGGCTGATCATCGCCGCACTCTTCCTCGTGATCTTCCCCCTCATTCAGGGGCGAGAGCAGGGTTGGCCAATGTGGGTCTGGATCATGTTTGCGTCGAGCGTTGTGTTGATCGGTCTCTTTGTTGCGCTGCAACGCCGTCAAGAGAAGACGAGCGGCGGAGCGTTGATTCCACTCTCACTATTCAACAACCGTGGATTCTCCGCCGGAGTCCTCACGAGCTTCCTGGCCGTCTCCTCGATTGGCGCCTTCTTCCTGATCTTCGCCCTGTACCTGCAGGCTGGCCTCGGCTTCTCGGCACTCGATGCGGGTCTCGCATCGCTGCCATTTAGCCTCGGCGCATTCTTTGGCAGCGGGATCGCTGTCCCCCTGGCCCCCAAGGTTGGGAAGTACCTGATTGCGATTGGCGCGGTCTTGCAGCTGATTGGCTACACCCTGATCAAGGAGGTCATCCTGACCAAGGGCGACGGCCTCGTCGGAGGGGACTTGCTCCTACCGCTGGCGATCGCCGGCGTTGGGTTGACCCTCATTCTGGTGCCGCTCGCTGATCTCGCCCTGGCTCAGACAGATGTTCAGAATGCAGGTGCAGCTTCGGGGGTGCTCAACACCCTCCAGCAGGTTGGTGGTGCCATCGGCGTTGCCGTAATCAGCGTGCTCTTCTTCGACGCCGTTGGTGCCAACTTCTCCCCAGCGGGGCTGCGCGGCGGATTTGAGGTCGCGATCTGGGCGCCGCTTGTAGCGGTGGCACTGACGGGGCTCTCGAGCCTCTTGCTGCCAAGTGCTGCAGTGCTGGCCGCACCAAAGAAGACGGCGGCAAAAGCGCGCAGGTGATCTAACCGCACGGGCGATTTTGCGTTTATCTCCTGTTGACAATCGCCCTGCAGAATCGCGCCGTGAACACCTACACGCCCCTGCGGTTACCGCTCGAAGAGGAGCCAATTTCGCCGCGCCCA
>RGBZ01000195.1 GCA_009919365.1 bacterium | reverse complement strand
CGCCGCTCGGCTACGACTTCTTTGTGCGCGCCCTGATTGCCAGCGCGCTCGTTGGTGTTGCCTGCGCAATCGTCGGTTCGTTTGTCGTACTAAAGGGGATGAGTTTTATCGGTGACGCGGTCAGCCATGCCGCCTTCCCTGGAATCGTCATCGCCTATCTCGTCGGCGCACCAATCATTCTCGGCGGAGCTATTGCAGCCATTGGCACTGCGCTCGGCATTGGGGCGATCACGCGTCGATCTGGGCTCCGTTCCGACGCAATCATCGGTGTCCTCTTTGCTGGCATGTTTGCACTCGGCGTCGCAATCTTTTCTTCAATACCCAACTACGTCGGTGATCTCTTTCACTTCCTCTTTGGAGATGTGCTTGGCATTAGTGTGGGTGACCTACAGGCGCTCACGTTCTTGGTGATTGCTCTGCTAATCGTGCTGCGCCTCTTGTGGAAAGAACTGCTCTTCAGCACCTTTGATCCGCTCGGTGCTGGCGCTGCGGGTTTACCAGTTCGACGACTTGATGACCTGCTACTGATTCTCATCGCGGTGACCATCGTGATCAGCCTTCAGGCGGTAGGGATCGTTCTCGTCGTAGCAATGATCACCACCCCTGCCGCCACTGCGCAACTACTTGTGAAGCGATTCACCGCAATGATTCAGGTAGCAGCGATGATTGGCGTATCGGCCGCAACTATTGGTCTGTATCTGAGCTACTCGCTTGATATTGCCTCGGGCGCTGCGATTGTTATCTTGGAGACGGCGCTCTTCTTGTTTGCTCTTGCGTATACATCGATTCGTTCACGTCTCCACACCGCACGTGGTGCCGCTCAGCGCTAGGCGCCGTTAGCGCAATCCGGCGAACAGATCAGATTCTGGGAACGTTGGGGCAGTTGCAAGGCGATGGTCAATGAGTCGGTACTGCTCAAATGCACCGAGATCTAGATAGTCCTGCTCGGTCAACATAAGGAGAGGACCATCGCTCTTGATCTGCGTGGCGTGCGCTTGAATTGCGCGGCGCTTCGCACTGAGGTGACGCGCGATGTCGATGCGCGTAGTGATGATGTCATCGGGGCAGGCCATCGCCGCGCGCCATTGTCGCCACTTCTCTAGATCCTCTGGGGTCGCATCTTTTGGTTCACTCCACCATGACTCAATGCCGCGCGACTCAAGTAGTGCAAGCACCTTGTCTCGTTGTGAATCTGGCGTGCGCACCTCGTAGAGCTTCTTCGGCGACCACGCTGGTCCTGCGTTGGGGCGCCACGTTGGATCACCGGCAACCTCCCACGCGCGTCGCGCGACGCGCGCGGCGGCGATGTGATCGGGGTGACCGTATCCACCAAAGTCATCGTACGTTGCGATCACATCGGGCTGCACGCGTCGAATAATGCGGACGAGATGTTCGGTTGTTCCATCAAGATCTGTAGTGCTGTGTTGGTGAAACGAACGAGGATCTTCATTGCCCGCGTCGCCGACCATGCCCGAGTCGCGGAATCCGAGGTTCTCAAAGTGCGTCACTCCGAGCGCCGCCATCGCTGCAGCGATTTCGCCCATGCGCGTCTCGCCAAGGCGTTCGTGCTCTTCCGGGGTGTCTCGCTCCGGAATAACGATCTCTCCTAGTTCGCCGCGGGTGCCGGTAATCACATAGGTATCGGTGGTGGGGCTGTGGGCGGCGGCGTAGGTCGCAAGGGTGCCGCCCATGCTGATCGTCTCGTCGTCGGGGTGGGCGTGCACCGCCATGAGAACCAGTCGGCCGCTGCTATCCATGCCCAGATCGTA
>RGBZ01000194.1 GCA_009919365.1 bacterium | reverse complement strand
CTGCAGCTGCCCGCGGCGAAAGAGCGCGCCGAAGGCGCTAGGGGCGAAGCCCCGGCTGCCCGCGGCGACCGAGACCCTGCAACGGGCGCGGCGCTGAGCCCCGGCGCCGCCCATCAGGCGCCGGGCCCGAAGAAGCGCCGGATGCCCTGCGGCGACACCGCCGAGGAGCTGCCCTGCAGTGGTCGGGCGTACGGGCCCTGGCGGCGCCGCGCCACGACAGGCGCAGCAGGCCGCGCCAGCGCGGGGCCCCGAGCCAGCGCCTCCAGCTGCTGCTGGGTCAGCGGATCCTCGAAGACCTCCGAGAGCAGAGAGGGGTCCGTCTCACTGGGCCCTCCTGAAGTGCCTCCTCAGATCTCCACTGCCAGGCTGAGCGCGAGTAGACGGCGGCGTCGTGCACTGCTGCAACGCAGGCAGAAGCACAGTCTCAATTTCGTCCTGGTAGTAGATGTTCACATCGGTTGCCTGGCCGTTGGCAAGCACGATCCTCTTCTTCGGGTGGTTCTCGCCGACATGGAGTGCGGCCCAGATGGCGGCCGCCTTGCGACCGAAGACGCTGGAGTTCACGCGGCTCCGCTGCTCTCGCAGGAAACTCTCGACGATCACCTCGCAACGTGCCGGTTGGGCCTGTTCGACTCCAAGGAGAGACGACGTGACGCGAGCCCGAAGGGCGATACGCTCACGGTCGTCCAGACCTTCCATCAGTTGGATCTGATTGAAGACTGTTATGCCGCGCGCAGCGATGTCCGCGCTCACGATCTCCCTGACTCGCGCCTTTCTCTCGTTCGAAACGGCGGTCGCTTCTTCATTGGCTGCGATCTCAAGGAGTAGCCGAGCCGCGGGCATCTTTTTCTACGCCATAGACCTCGCCCACAAGAGTCAAGTCTCCTGCCAGGAAGCGGGTCAACAACACCGAGGCCTTGACTCGGACATTGGCGGCGGTCTTGCCCGGGAGCACCATGATGATCTGGAGGGCCGTCGGGATGTCGACGACCTCGCTGGGGCGGCCGCCTCTCTGGCCATGGAAGCGGTGAGTTTCAACATATCGCGGCGATATGTTGAGAAATCCTCCATCCTTGATTTGGGTCCATGTGCGAGAAGCATTTCCTTGCCCCGTCTTCATAATAGCATCAATGAGCTCCGTCGCAGAGACGTGCGGTCCACGAGGGCGGCCTGGCACCTCGTAGCAGACGCGCAGGCGAGCAAAGTCAGCGTCTGAGAGCCCCGAGAGCGCGGTCTGCAGAGCTGCGGATTCGACATCTGTGCCTCCGCCGATGAGAGCCATCGTCGGCGGAGGCGTGCGTGGAGTGCGGAGGAGATACTTGGAGCCAAATCGCAAGTATGGCGGCATTTGTACATGAGATATGTGTCACATAAACAGCAACGAAGCGGTTTCAGTGAAGCTATGCGCTAAACCATTTTTTTCGCCGCGCTCGAGTCCTTCCACTCTCGTCAACGAGCACCTCCTGCAGCACCCAGCGCTGGAAGCTCGCACACTGACTCGCCGGCAGCACCCACCACTGGCGCCAGACTGTGGCAACCCCTTGGCCGCCACGAGCTCTTTGAAACTCATCTTGCACTCGTCCACCACCCTCTCCAAGCACTGGGTGATGTTCGTCTCGCCCGTCACGCGCATCACCGGCTTCGCAGGGAACCAGATCTCGTCCTTGCCGTCACGCTCGTAGCGGACGAAGGGCAGCTGCATGCCGCCCAGGACCAGCTTCCTGTCGCTGAAGCTGCATCCGGGCGGCGCCGCCACCAGCGCCGAAGCGG
>RGBZ01000193.1 GCA_009919365.1 bacterium | reverse complement strand
CACGCGTTCGGTCGTGCTGCCGTTTGTGCGCCAGAGCTCGTATCCAGAGGTACCATCGTTCGCCTGGAAGTAGAGCCAATCACCGAACGGGGCAAAGTACGCAGGGTCGGAGGACCCTGCCCCATCGATCGTTGGGTTGATGTCAAGCACGCGTTCGGTCGTGCTGCCGTTTGTGCGCCAGAGCTCGTACCCAGAGGTACCGTCGCTCGCCGAGAAGTAGATCCACGCACCGAATGCGATCAATCGGCTTGGTTGTGAACCATAGCTTCCTTCATAGATGTCAAGGACGGGCTCGGTATCGGTGCCGTTGGTTCGCCAGAGCTCGGTGCCGAGCACGCCATCGTCAGCACTGAAGTAGAGCCAGTCGCCAAGAGCGGTGAGGTAGTACGGGTTGGAGTTATCAAAAATGCTGTAGGCGGCACCGATGTCCATGACCAGCGTGGTCGTGGTGCCGTTGGTTCGCCAGAGTTCGTTGCCGTGGATGCCGTCGTTGGCGCGGAAGTAGATCCAATCATTTAATTGAGTGAAGAGGCCCGGAGATGAGCTATTTGCGCCACCAATCCCATTCGTGTTGATTTCGTGCACCAATTCGGTGGTTGCCCCGTTGGTGCGCCAGAGCTCGGAGCCGTGCGTGCCATCGTCAGCACTGAAGTAGAGGTAATCGCCCAGCCGCCCCACGCTCCACAGCGCGTACGAGCTCTGTGTTCCCGGGCGAATGGTGTCGACAACATGGATCTCTGGGAAGCCTGTTGCGCGTGCCGGGATCGCCGCAACGAGCAGCATGGCAAGGGCAAGGCTTAGTGAGCGTTTGGCGGGCATCTGCGGATCTCCAATCGGTTGGCCACACTTCGGCGGCAATCGCACGATAGTACACAAGCCACAGTCGATTGCTGTTAACGCCCGATCCGCCTTGCGCGGCAGGGGGTGCTGGCGCCGGCCGGCCGACCTGCGCCGTACACGTCACCGTTACACGAGCCCTAAACCTTCAACCCCCGCTTCCGCTAAACAGTCAGGCCCCTCGTTGCGGGCATTGGAGACGAGGCGCGAGACGCGGCGCGGCACCAGGTACTCATCAGGAGCTGGACCGAGGAGCCCAGCGACATCGTCGAGATGGGCGCCGCCGTCGAGCCAGATGCTGCGCGCCACGTCGTCGCGCAGCATCACCGGCATGCGGTCGTGGATGCGCCCAACAGTGGCGTTCGCCTGCGTCGTTATGCCAGCGCTTAGTTCGCGCGGCGCTCCGTGCGTCGGGCGATCACGGCTCCAGCTGCAAGCGCGCCGGAGAGTGCCAGCAACGCAACCGTGAGCGCGTTGCCGCTCGTGTTTGTGGCTGGGAGCGGGTCAGGAATGAAGCCCAACTCGTGTCCCACCGTAGCGTCGTAATAGGTGAAGAACACGCCGACTGACGTCGATTGAATGGGGTGTTGGTAGCAGTCACACCTGACGTAGTCGACTGCAGTTGGGCCAGGAATGCGCATCGGAGCCTGAGTGCCGTCGCTCAAATACATCTCGGTGCCAAGATCGTCATCGAAGGCCTGGAAGTAAAGCAGGTCACCATGAGTAGTGATAAAAAAAGGTGATGAGCTGCTACGCCCATTCATGTCGTACACCATGGTGGTCCCCACAGACGTGCCGTCGGACTTCCAGAGCTCAACGCCGTTGGTGCCGTTGTTGGCCCTGAAGTAGATCGCGTTGCCGAGCACGGTGAGCTCTTGGGGAGTTGAATCACCGCTGAGATTGATGTCTTTCACCATCGTGGTGCCCGCTTCGGTGCCATCGGACTTCCAGAGCTCAACGCCGTTGGTGCC
>RGBZ01000192.1 GCA_009919365.1 bacterium | reverse complement strand
ACCGCATCTGGGTAGGCGACCCGTAGGGCGGCCAGGAGGCGCTCCTCGTCACGGCGGGAGAGGAAGTGCCAAAGCAGATAGAGGGTGACACCGAGGGTCCAGAGCACCCCCGCGACGAGCACGCCCACGTGCATCCCCCCGGCGGCAACCTGGGTGAGGCCCTCGTCGATCCCCGCACCCCACAGGAGCACGGCGGCAACGGAGTAGCCAATCGTCATCACGCTGCCGTAGCCGCTCAGCCGACCGAACGAGAGGAACGAGAGCTTGGGCGCGTCGGGCTCGTAGAAGTAGGCCGCCTCCAGCCGATGTGCTGCCAGCACGTCGCGGCCGAGCCGCGCGCTGATGGCGCGCTCAAGAAATTCTGCATGGCGTCTCGCAAACACCGTGTAGTAGAAGGTGTAGCCCGCTTCAAGAAATGCGAAGGGGACAACAAAGAGCAAGAGCACCGCAACGGGTGCACCGGTGCTGAGCCCTGACAGCGCAAGGAGGAGCAGGCTCACGACGCCCCAGATCGTGATCTGTCGAAAGAAGAGCCCCGAGTACGCGCCAAGCATGCCGCGCATGCGATTGAGCTGCGCCTCAAGAATGCGGAGTTCGTCTGCGATATCGCGTGGTGCTGCCATGCTCTTCTCCTTCATGAATTGCCTACGGGTATAATCGCACGATGAAGCGATTGGCCGTGCTGCTCTTAATCCTCGTTGCCGCCACGAGCCTCGGCGCGTGCAGCGCCGCCGCTGAACCAACCGGCACCCCGGCCTACACGGTCACCCGCAGCTGGTCGAACGGCTACGAGGAGAGCGCACTCGTGTACGCCGATGGGAGAAGCCTAATGACACACGGGCAATACAAAGAGCGGATTACCCTGCCAGCCGACCAGATGGCGATGCTTGCCGCCGCGGCAGCGCTCGAGATTCCTGTAGGAGCTAACAGTGACGACCCGATCCTTGGTGTTGCAATCGGCGCTGGCGCGCCGATTCGGCCAGCGGGGCTCACGAAGGACTCACTTCCTGAGTTGATGAATCGGCTCCTCGACTCGCACACCCTCTTTCCGTAAGGGCGGCTAGCGAGCGGTCGCCTCAATCAGCACGAGGTGCCGCCCAAGTACTTCGGCGCGGCGATCGATAAATCGCGACCCGAGCATCTCTCCCGCCGCCTGCTCCAACGTCGCCGGATCAAAGTTCGGCGGAGCCAGATCGATCACCGCAATGCGCCCACCCGGCGCTAACCACCCATGCGCCACATCGATCATGCGCGCGCGTGGCTCTGCGCCGAGTTGACTCAACACGAACGGCACCACAACGAGCCCAGCCGGTGCCCCTTCGGGACCCGCGTCGATTGCACGGGGGTGAAGGTGGGCAGTGAGCCCGTGGGTAATCAGTCGCCGACGGGCGCGCTCGAGGCGATCCTCGCGCGCGTCATAGGCGCTTGTATCGCCGCGCGACGCGAGCAGCACTGTCCAGAATCCGATCCCGGCACCAAGCTCAACGATTCGCCCCTCATATGGGAGTGCATCGAGCCAGAGCACCGCGCGGTCAAGTTCGCCCTGCCACGTCGCGCCTCCGAGTGGGCCGCGATCGTATGGCGCACGATTCAAGTACCACGCCTCGAGTTCGTCGGGATGTTGTGGTGGTGGCAAGAGTCCAAGTCGTGCTGGCACACCACTCTCGCCAACTTCGGGTGCACCAGCAGCTACGGATGCTGTCGGCGTTGGTGCAAGAGGAATCCCAACCGGTGGCTGCCCACCTTCGGCGCGTCGACGCAGCCCCTCCTTTAGTTTTGTTTTGAGATACGGCTGACCTGGCGCGCGTTCAAGACAAGCGACGCAGAGCAGGGTCCATGCCGAAAGGTCTTCGAGCGTA
>RGBZ01000191.1 GCA_009919365.1 bacterium | reverse complement strand
CTCGAATCTGACGCTCAACGGCTCCATTACCGGCTCCGGCACGCTTCAGAAGACCGGTGCCTATTCGGTGTTCCTCGGTGGCGACAACAGTGCCTTCGCAGGCACGTTCATCCATCAAGCCAGCAACCTGTATTTCAATACACCAAGTGCAGGCAGTGCCCTGGCCGCGTGGGCGATCAACGGCGGCGGCCAGTTGGGCATGAACTTCAGCGGCAACGCGGTCGTCCAGTTGGGATCACTGGCGGGGACGTCGGGCGTCATCCACGGTGGCTACGTCAAGACCGGCACGAAGACGATTGAGGTCGGTGCCTTGGGCACAAGCACCACGTACGCCGGTCGGTTCACCGACTACGACACTACGAACGGCGGGTCGCAGATCGCCGTGCGGAAGATTGGCGCATTCAAGGGCGTGGCGGCCGCGTCGCAACTATCGGTCAACGGCCTGGCATCCGGAGTCTCATTCGACCTGTGGGTGACTTGGACGCCTGCCAGCGGTCGCTCGGCAAGCGTGCCATATCAGGTGGTCGATGGCGGCACGGTCGTCGATACGGTGCTCGTGAACCAGACGCAGTCGCCCGTCGGCAAGGTGATCAACGGGACAGCATTTCAGAAACTGGGTACATACGCCCCCTCCGGCAACGCCCTGTCCGTGCGCATCCTGAGCCAGCCAAGCGGGACGACCGACTCGGGCGCCGTGGTGAGCGAGACGAGCGCAACGCCTCCACCGCATCTGTTCTATCGACTGGAAGGGCTGTCGTTCAGCGTTGGCGAAACGAGTTCGCCGATCACGAGCAGCAGTGTCGCACCCACCTACGCGGGTTGGATGGACGCGGGCTCTTGGACGACCGCGGTCACACGCGGCGCCGGTGGTCCGTTCACTATCGCCGGCCGCAACGGCTCTCCAGACCAGGTCTTCACGTTCCCGGACGGGTGCTCAATCGGCTATGCGGCCGAGTTCATGAACGCACGAGGCAACAGCCTCGCCTCCTTGGGAGTAGCACCCGACCAGAGGATCGTCGTGTTCGAGGACTGGACCGACGCCGACATGGACGACGACTACTGGCTCCCGTACGTCGCGGAGGGTACGCCGACGGTCAATCTCGACACCGACTCCGACAACGACGGTGTCATCAGCCATGCTGTGGACGACCCGATCGAGATGTCGGCCCCGGGCCGTCTCGTTGCGGTGCGGGAGCACGGCCACGATCCACTCGCGGCGGTGCAGATCGATCCGATCGGCCTGTCCACGTGGGTGTCGGGCAACATCATGGCGACGCTCTCGGCGTCGAACAACATCCGCGTGTATGCCGACGCGGCCGGAACACAGCTGCTGTTCCCCGCGGGAAGCACCAGCCGCGTCTGGGATGCTGCCACCGAGGCGCTGCCCACGAACGTTTACGTTGCGGGCCTCACGCCCGGCTCCGCATCGCTCACGTGGACCGTAGTCGTCGATGGGTATGCGATCAACGACAGTGTGGCGTTCACGGCCGTGCCTGTGAACGTCGACACCGACTCTGACAATAACGGCGGAATCGTGCATGAGATCGACTCGCCGATCGAGGAGGAGGCACCGGGGCGGTATCTCGGGCTGTATCAGCATGATGGCGTCGGTCTCGCGGTCACCGCGGTCACACCGCTTGGGATCTCACCATCCCGTGCAGGTGAGTTGACCGCCACGCTCACTGCGTCAGCGGGACTCTCGGTGTATGCCGACGCTGACGGCGCAGACCTGTTGATCGGTCCGGGTGGATCTAGGTCATGGGATCCGTACTCGGACGCCCTGCCATCGGTGGTGTACGTCGCCGGCGAGGCGATTGGTGAAGGCACGCTCACATGGACGGTTACCACCGGATCTTGGTCAGCATCTGATTCCACAGGGGCCGAAAGTG
>RGBZ01000020.1 GCA_009919365.1 bacterium | reverse complement strand
TGGAGAGGCCTGGATCCATGCCCATGCCGATGAGCGCCAACTTGCCGCGGTCTTCCCAGAGCTTCTTGCGCTCCTCCTGGTAGGCGCCGAGCATCAGGCCCGGAACGGTGTATGGATTTGCCGCGTCGGGGATCGAGAGGCTGGTCGCCATGTCGATGTAGTGCACGCCAGCTTCGAGGGCCGCATCGAACACTGCAGGAACGAAGCGTGGGTCCACGGCGTTCAAGACAAGATCGGCCTTGGAGCTCGCGATGAGCTCTTTCAGCTGCGCGGCGTTCCCCGCGTCGACCTGGGCCACCTTGTACCCAGCACCAACTGCGTCGGCGACCGTGCGTGCGCGGTCGAGCGAGTAGTCCGCGAGGGTGAGGGTGCCGAGCCACTTCTTTCCTTTGATGAGGTGGGCGATTGCCTCGCCGACCGTGCCCGTACCAACCAACAGAACGTTCATCGTTCAGTGCCTTTCACGCGGGGGCCCAGGAAGCCGGGCTGCACCCGCACCAGGGGAGTCCTCCAAGGGCTCAACCCAGTTGCTCTAGGCAGCCTACGCCTACCCCCCGGGGGGTCGTCAAACTGCCCGGAGTTCGTGCGGGGAGTGGACGTATACTGAGCAAAGGCGACAGATGCCGCCACAGGCGCAGTTGAAGGGGGATGACATGGAAGGACTACTACCGGTTCTCGTGATCGTCGGTGTACTCGCACTCGTTGCGATCTCTGCCTTTAACGGACTCGTGAATGGGCGCAACCGCGTTGATGAGGCACTCGGCCAGATTCAGGTGCAGCTCAAGCGTCGCTATGACTTGATTCCAAACCTCGTTGATGCCGTTAAGGGACAGATGGGCTTTGAGAAGGGCGTTCTTGAGGGCGTCACCAAGGCTCGCGCTGCTGCTGTGAACGCCGGCGAATCTGGCGACACTGCGGCGCAGGCGAAGGCCGAGAACATGCTGACTAGCTCACTGCGCACCCTCTTCGCTAACGTCGAGGCCTACCCAACCCTGAAGTCGAATGAGAATGTGATTCAGTTGCAGGAGCAGCTCACCTCAACCGAGAATCAGATCGGGTTCAGCCGGCAGCACTACAACGCCACCGTGCTCTCGTACAACAACGCCGTGCAGACCTTCCCAGGCCTGCTCTTTGCGAGCGCTTTCGGTTTCATCAAGCGTGAATTCTTCGACGCCCCTGACGCCGAGGAGGCCGTTCCAAAGGTCAACCTCTCCTAGTCGGCACGAGTCGACACGATGGCAACCTTCTATGACCTTGCGGCGGAGAATCGACGAAAGTCACTCCTCCTCGTTCTGATCGTGGTGGCGATCCTCGCCGCCTTCGGAGCAAGCGCAGGGATCGCCCTGAGCGGCAGCGTCGATGGTGGGATCCCGTTCGCCCTCGGGGCGTTTGTCGTGGGGTTCCTCTTGACGCTCGGCGCATATTTCAGCGGCGATAAGGCGGTCCTTGCCGCGGCTGGCGCAAAGGAGCTTGACCCTTCGGCTGGACGAGAGGAGCGGGAGCTCGACAACATCGTGAACGAACTCTGTCTCGCCGCAAACATGCCGAAGCCGAAGGTGTACACGATTGACGATACGGCGCTCAATGCATTTGCGACTGGTCGCGATCCAGAGCATGCCAGCATCGCTGTGACGCAAGGGCTCATGCGTACCCTCGACCGCGAAGAGATGAGTGGCGTGATCGCCCACGAGCTTTCGCATGTTCGTAATTTCGATATTCGATACGGACTGCTGGTGGCGGCACTCGTCGGGTCACTCGCGCTCCTGAGCGATCTCGTGATGCGCTGGGCCTTCTGGGGTGGCGGACGTCAGCGTGACAACGACCGCAACGGGGGCGGTGCGATTCAGGTGATCTTCTTCATCTTGACCATCGTGCTGGCCATCCTGGCGCCAATCGCCGCACGGTTGGTGCAACTCGCCGTCTCACGCCAGCGCGAATACTTGGCTGACGCCTCTGGGGTGGAGCTCACTCGCAACCCCGCTGGACTTGAGCGGGCGCTGGCAAAGTTGGCCGGCGACAAAGAGGTCCTCGAGGTTGCGACGAAGGCTACGGCGCACATGTACATCATCAATCCCGTGAAGCACTTTGAAGAGCGATCGGCGGGGTTCTTGGCGACGCACCCACCACTCGTTGATCGAATCAATCGCTTGCGTGCGCTGCGCAGAGCGAAGCCGCTAGAGGCGGTCAGCGAAGCCTAGTCGCGACACTCCGCAACCCAGGCGGCCCACTCCGCTGGGTACACCTCGGAGTAGCGCGGCCCGCTCCCCGAGTTATAGAGTCGAATCAAATCCCCGCGTCGTTCACACTCTGCGAGGCTTACCGCGCGGGAGTAGCTCAGTTGGTAGAGCACTTGCCTTCCAAGCAAGATGTCGCGAGTTCGAGCCTCGTCTCCCGCTCCAACTCCTCAGTCGCGCCTAGGCGCGCGTGTCAGCGATGATCGCGCGCGAGACGCGCTTTGCGACGGCCAAGATAGTCACCATCGGATTTACGCCGAGCGCGGTGGGGAAGAGCGAGCCGTCGGCGATGTAGAGGTTCTTGATCAACCCGGCGTTGGCATCACCTGCACGTGGCCGCGCGGTCGAGCGCACCCGACCCCACGGGTCACACACGTGGTCGCGCGCGTCGGAGCCCATTCGTGCCGTCCCCATCTGGTGGGCAGAGAAGACGGTGCCGCGGTTTGGGGCGAAGTCGAAGCGGTGCAGTCGGCGAAGGTAGACCTCAAGTGCTTCGGTCCCCTCACTGCGGCGCCAGCTCATTGGCGGAGAACCGGCGGCGATGATCTCGCTCGCCCCAGCCGCTTCAGCGATGCGCGACATTGATCGCAGGGCGTGGCGCAGACCTCGCTCATCACGAGGTGTGGTGCGGTAATTGATCTCGGCGAAGCCTGCGCGGCTCGCGGTAACGGTGCCGCCAGCATCGTCTTTCACGATGGCCAGGAAGGGGGCAATGTTGCGGCCCAACTTCATGAGGCGCTCATGTTCGGCGCGCGCGGTCCATGGGATGCCGAGGGCGAGCAGGCCAGGGTGGCCAGGGGCGCTCTCGATGATGTAGCCGTTGCGCTCTTCGTCGGGATCAATGAAGCGTGAGCTCTTCGCCGCCTGCATCGTGCCGCGCCACATCTCGACCGGCTCATCGAAGACGCCGGCAACAAGGCTGACCGGATGGAGCCGGAGGTTCTTGCCGATCGCAGGGTGGGTAAGGCCACTGCGCTGCAGCAGAACCGGCGTGCGGAGTGCGCCACCCGAGACGACCACTGTCTTGGCGACAATCTCCAGCGTTCGAGGTGTTCCAGCGCGGCTGCCGAGCGTAGTGATTGCGCCGGTCGCTGCGCCGTTCTCGAACACCAGTCGCTCTGCCTTGCAGTCGGGCAAGATGCGGGCGCCGTTGGCCGCCGCCTGCGCTAAATGCAGACGCAGCGAGGATTGCTTCGACCCAACCTTGCAGCCGAACGGGCAGGTTCCGCAGTCGCTGCACTCGGCGCGGTTCATCTGAATGCGCTCACTGCTCCAGCCCAACCTCTTTGCGCCGCGAATGATCGCCTCGTCTTTGAATGGCACATCCTGCGAGTTCTTTGCGCCGATCTCCTTTAGCACCGTGTCGAGGTCACCGGCAAACTCGCGCCCGCTGGCACCGGTAACGCCGTGTTCCCCCTCCCACTCCTCGCGCACCGGCTCAGGAATCGGAATGGCGGTCATCCAGTTCACGGTGGTGCCGCCGCCAACTGTGCCGCCGGCAAGGATCGCGATGTGGGCATCGGCGGTGGCGGTGAAGCCAGAGTCGAGATAGAGGCGCTCGTAGGCGTCGCGCTCCTTGGTTGGAAAGGTCTCTTCGGTGTAGAGCCCACCCGCCTCAATGACCAGCACCTCGCGACCGGCGGTGGAGAGGTCACGCGCGATGCTGCCGCCACCAGCGCCCGAGCCGATCACCAGCACGTCGACGGCGATGCGCTCGGCGGGGCCCGGGTCGAAGGCGGTGATCGTTGTGACGTTGGCCGTGGCCTTGTTTGGTGTGGGGTTGTAGCCAATATCACTGAGGCGGGTCCGTACCAGCGCGTCGGCAGGCTCATCGGCATCCGAGTAGGCGATGAACGAGAGGAGTTTGCGGAAGACGGCGGCGCCACTGCGGAGCATTGGTACCGGGTGCTGGACCCAGCGGCGCAAGAACTCGTCGCGCTGTGTTGCCTTCAGCGTGCCGAATCGCGCGAGGCGTCCGCCAATGAGCAGACTGCCAACACGGGTGTCGAGAAGATTGAGCACCAGGCGCAGCTGGCCGTGGAGGGCGGGATCAACAACCTTGGCGATCGCGGTCTCCGCGGCGGCGGCACGGGCGGCCCCTCCACCAGCGACGAATCCCTCCGCCAGGGCGGATAGAGTTCGACGCTGAGAGTCGCTAAAGATGCTTGGCGTGGGCGACGTCGGCGGCGTCGGAACGGATCGCTTAGCGGTAGCCATGCCGCATATCTTGCCTCTTTATGCGTGCGTCGGCTGACGGTGGCGCGCCGCTGGGGTACGATCGGCACCGTTGGCGCGTGGCCAAGCGGTAAGGCACCTGCCTCTGGAGCAGGGGATCCTAGGTTCGAATCCTAGCGCGCCAGCCAACTCTCTTCGTGCGAAACGCACACTTCATCGCAGCGTGTCGAGCCAGCCTCCGACCGCGCCTATGAATGCTGGTACGTCCTCTTCAAATGGCACATGGCCGATCCCTGGCAGCACCACCCATTCGGCACCTGGAAGGTCTGCGCGGAGCACCTCGCCCCTCGCCAGCGGCACCCAGCTGTCATCTTCTCCCCAGAGGATCAACGTTGGTGGTGCACCGGCCGCCGCGGTGAGATTTTCCAGTGAATCGGGGAGGGTGTTCATGGTGCCGTCACGAATGATGCCGAGGAGTGCCAGGTCCCAATCGCGGAGCTGTGAAGATGCGGCGTAACCGTCAACCAACCCATAGCGGTTCACCACGCTCTTGACCGCGAACGCCGATGAGAGGAGTTCGGCGAACGTCTCACGGGAGAAGGCGCTGCGGATTACAATCCGTGCGAGGCGTCGGAATGGCGGCACGTCGAGCAGCACGCCGGCCGCTGAAGGAGAGCTGCTGACGCCACCCTGCGGCTGCGCAACAGCGGCGTCAATGTAGGCGAGACCGGCAACGCGCTCTGGTGCGAGGGCGAGCATCCAACTGATCACGTTGCCGCCCATGCTGTGGCCGAGCAGCACCGCGCGATCAACGTTGAGCTGGTCGAGGACCGCAAGCGCGAAGGTGGCCTGTGCCTTATGGCTGTAGTCGCGCCCCCACGACTTCTCGGAGAGGCCGAACCCTGGAAGATCGATCGCAATCACGTGCCAGCCGCGCGCGGCGAGCGGCTCCATCACATCTCGATAGCCGAAGGTGCTTCCGCCAAAGCCGTGAATAAGGAGAAGGGCGGGGTCATTCGGGTCACCCACCTCAGCGACAACGCTCTGGACCCCATCCGCGGTGATTAGACGTGCACCCGGCGCAGCGGCGTAGGCGAGGAGCTCCGCGGGATCGGCATCTGCGCCCTTTGGAACATCAACAAGATAGGGGAGCGTAGTGAGGCTCACGAGCACCACCAGGAGCACGATTCCGAACCTGCGCAGTCGCTTCATAGCGATGAGGATAGCGCGCGGCTAACGGAGTGATAACGCGCTTCGCTAGAATGAGCGCATGAGCAGCACGCGCGTCCTCTTCCTTTGCACCCACAACAGTGCTCGGTCACAGATCGCCGAGGCGTTGCTGCGCTCGCGCGGGCGCGGCGCCTTTGAGGTGGAGAGTGCCGGTACTGAGGCAACACTGGTTCGCCCTCACGCCCTGACGGTGCTGAACGAGATCGGTATCGATGCCTCGGCCCAGACGAGCAAGACGCTCCATCAGTTCCTTGATGAGCCGTTCGACTACGTGATTACCGTCTGCGATGCGGCGAATGATGCCTGCCCCATCTTCCCGAATGGTGGCCAGCGCGAGCACTGGTCACTGCCAGATCCCTCGAAGGTCGGCGGGAGCGAGGAGCGTCAGCTGGAGGCGTATCGCGAGGTGCGCGACGATCTCGAGATCCGCATCATGGAGTTCATCCGCCAGGTTGGGGCGACCGCGAAGAGCTAGCGGCGACCCCGCTGCAGGCGAATCATCTGCGCCTTGGCAATCAGGTCGCGCGGGAAGTCGAGCAGGATTGGCTCGTAGCCGAGCGGGATCTCCATATGAAGCCCAGCCTTGGTGAGTTTGCGCACCAGGCTCAACTTATCCATCTCGTCAGGGGCGACGAAGCTGACCGCTTCACCGAGCGCGCCAGCGCGACCGGTGCGGCCGATGCGGTGCACGTAATCCTCAGGGTCGAAGGGGAGCTCGTAGTTGATGACCGCAGGGAGCGCCTCAATGTCGAGGCCTCGCGCAGCAACGTCGGTGGCGACCATCACGCGAGCCTCGCCCGCCTTGAATGCGGCAAGGGCACGGTTGCGCTGCTTCTGATCCTTGTCGCCGTGAATCTCCACCACTGTGTGGCCGTCGCGATGCAAGAAGTCGCCGAGGCGATTCGCCTCGACCTTGCGATTGACGAAGACGAGTGCCTGCTCCCACGGCTTGGTGCGCAGGAGGTCGCTCAGCAACTGTCGTCGGCGCCGATCATCGACGGCCATGATCACCTGCCGAACGTTCTCGTTCGTCTGATTGCGTCGCGCAACCTCGACGGTGATCGGATCGCGCAGGAAGTCTTGCGCTAAGGCGCGAATTGGCTCGGAGAAGGTCGCCGAGAAGAGGAGGCTCTGGCGCTGCTTTGGAATGAGGGCGAGGATGCGCTTCAGGTCGGGCATGAATCCCATGTCAAGCATGCGGTCGGCCTCATCCAACACGAGGATCGACACCTGAGACAGGTTGACCGTCTTGGAGTTGGCGTGGTCCAGGAGCCGGCCCGGTGTGGCGATGAGGATTTCGAGACCGGCGAGGAGCATCTTCTGCTGCGGCGGCATTGGTACCCCGCCGTAGACGACACCGCTGCGCAGCGGCAGATGTCGCCCGTAGGTTGCGGCGCTCTCGGAGATTTGCACCGCGAGCTCGCGCGTCGGCGTGAGGACGAGCGCGCGTACCGGATGGCGAGCGGGACTTGGTGAGGTGGAGGAGAGCGGCTTCAGCAGCTGCAGGATCGGCAGCACGAATGCGGCGGTCTTCCCGGTTCCCGTCTGGGCGGCGCCGAGAAGATCACGCCCCTGAAGGACGTGCGGAATCGCCTGGGCCTGAATTGGGGTCGGTTCGGTGTACCCCTCGTCAGCGACGGCTCGTAGGAGTTCGGGGGCAAGTCCTAGTTCAGAAAAATCGGGCATCAGTTGGGCAAGCGTACCCGAGAGCGGCGTGAAGGGTGCGATGATCAGTTGAATGAAAGAGAAGGCAACGCTCCTCGGTGGCCTCGCTCCCGCGCAACCCCTCGCCGCTCGGATGCGCCCATCGACCCTTGATGAGGTGGTGGGCCAGGTGGCCCTGGTGGGCCCCGGTGGCCCACTGCGCCGACTAATTGACCGCGGCGAAGCGCCGTCACTCTTGCTCTGGGGGCCACCGGGGAGTGGCAAATCGACACTCGCCGCCGTGATCGCAACGTCGCTCAAGGCTGTCCCCACGAGCCTCTCCGCAACAAGCGACGGCGTCGCCGAGGTCCGCAAGGCAGTCGCCGCGGCGATCGAACGCCGTGAACATGGCGAGCAAACGCTTCTCTTTATTGATGAGCTGCATCGGTTCTCACGCACCCAGCAAGATGCCCTGCTGCCGCACGTGGAGGCGGGGACCATTATCTTGGTTGGGGCAACGACAGAGCCGCCGCCGCGCGCAATTTCGCCGGCGCTCCTCTCGCGTATGCGCACCTTCCGTCTTGCGCCGCTGAGTAGCGAAGACCTTGAAACGTTGCTCGACCGAGCACTCGCAGAACCCCGCGGCCTCAACGGAGCCGTTCGGGTCGATGGCGACGCGCGCCGTCAACTCGTCGGCTACGCATCGGGCGACGCACGCCGACTCCTGACGTTGCTCGAAATGGCCGCCCTTATGACGACGGACGGCAACGAGATCACGCCGCGCGAAGTGCTCCTCGCTGCGCAAGACCGAAGCCTGCCGTACGACCAGTCTGGCGTCACCTCCGCGTTGATCAAGAGCATTCGGGGCAACGATCCTGATGCTGCGATCTACTGGCTGGCCATCGCACTTGAAGGCGGCGAAGATCCACGAGTCATTGCGCGACGGCTGCTCGTCTCAGCGTCGGAGGATGTAGGCAACGCGGATCCGTCTGCGCTTTCACTTGCCGCTGCAACTGCGCAGGTTGTTGAACTCGCTGGATCGCCAGAGTGCGATTGGGCGTTGGCCCAAGCAGTCACGTACCTCGCGTCGGCACCGAAATCTCCGCGCGCTGGCGAGGCGCTTGCCGCCGCGCGCGACCAGATCGCCTTCAGCGGTCAACTCCCAGTACCGGGGCACCTGCGCGCCGCAGCGAAGACGTACCAGTCCCCACACGAAGTTGGTGAGCCATTTGATGTGAACCAGGTGTACCTGCCGAACGAGATTGCAACGAAGCGCTTCTATTCGCCGTCGGGGAGCGGTGCAGAGGCAGAGTTGCGTGATCGAATCGCAGCGCTGCGCGCCGCGCGCCCGAAAGGTGCGAAGCCTTAAGCGAGTCCGTGCGCGAGCAGCAGCTCGCGATTTGCCAAGATCTCGCTCGTTGATCCGTCGGCCACGATCACACCGCGATCCACCACGATGCTGCGCGGGAATGTGGCGCGCGCCAACTCAAGGTCATGCGTGCTGACGATGAGCGTTTGCGTCAGCGACTGCAGCAGCTCGATGAGTTCTCGGCGACCGCGTGGGTCAAGCCCAGCAGAGGGCTCATCAAAGACCAAGATGCTTGGGTTCATGGCGAGAACGGTCGCGAGGGCGACGCGCTTGCGCTGACCGATAGAGAGGCGCATTGGCGCGCGCTGCGCCAGGTCAAGTGCGCCAACAGCTGCGAGGGCAACTTCGACGCGATCGTGAATTGCGCCGGGAGTCAGCCCCATATGGGTCGGGCCAAACGCAACGTCATCCCAAACGGTTGGGCTGAAGAGCTGATCGTCGGGATCCTGGAAGACGAGTCCCACCTCGGCGCGCACGCGGCCAATCGTCTCGTTTGACACCTGCATCCCTGCCACGTGAACGGTGCCGTGCGTTGGGCGATGGATGCCGTTCAGGTGCAGCATGAGGGTGCTCTTGCCCGCACCATTTGGCCCGAGTAGCGCAACCTTCTCACCACCGGTGATCGCGAGATCCATGCCGCGCAGCGCCTCGGTTCCGTCGGGGTAGCGAAAGTGCAGGTGAGAGATCGCAATCGTGCCGTCGCCGGTTGGTTCAAGTGGCGCGTCATGGGCATGGTCGTGGCCGTGGCTGTGTGGCACCGCCGCGCCCGGATGTGTGTGGAGGTGTTCGTGTTGTTCTTTCATCAGCTCAGCCTACAGTCGCGGCAGAAGTGCGCCACAGAGGACGATAGTGAGCACCATGAAAAGCATCCCAATCATCTTGAGCGTGAGGCGTGGGTCGGCGGTCGGCATGGTGCCGATCGAGAGTGAGCCGGTCGCCCCGCGCGAGGCGGCGGCCTCTTCGATGCGCTGCGCTCGGGAGTAGGCACGCAGAAAGAGTGAGCCGACCAGGCTCCCCGTTGTGCGCGCGCGCCATGCGATGGTGCCGCCAATCCGCTCGCGACCGACACCAACGGGGCTTGCAGAACGCGCGGTGCGTGCGCGAAGCATGCGTCGTGCCTCGTCACGAAGAAGTTCGAGATATCGAATGGTTAATCCAGCGCTTGTGGCGATCACGTCAGGGAGTCGCATGCGGCGAAGGGCTGTGACGATCGAGGGGGCACTTGCAAGCGTCAAGAGCAGGACCGAGGCCTGCACGCTGATCCATGCCTTCAGAATCGCGGTCAGCGCAATGCGCAGCCCCGCACCGGAGATCTGCAAGGTCAGTGGACCGACGGCGCCAGCCCAAAGCAGCTCGTCGTTGCGAAGAAACACTATTGGCACGGCGGCAACGACAAACGGCAGTGCAACCAGGCCGCGACGCGCGAGGCGCGTAGGACTGATTCCCAGCAGCGCACCGGCAAACGCGAGCAGCAGCCACGCGAGGAGGAGCGCAAGATACGAACCGGGCGGCAGTAGGGCGACGGCGGTGACAAAGGCGAGCGTGGTGATCACTGGAGCACGTGCGTCGCGACCAACGCTACGTTGCGCCGCGATCATGATTTCGCGCGGCTTCGTGCAATGCGTCCGAACGCAAGTAGCACGCCGATCACCACGATGATACCGAGTACGCCAGCGATGACGGTTGATGCGGTGCCATCAAGCCCGGGGATGGTGTAATCGGGAAAGAGTTCAAACGGGGCATCCGCCCCCGCATTCAAGAAGCCAAGCTGCTCCGCAACAGCCTCAAGCCCATCGGGATCAGCGGAGGCAAAGAGGCTCGCGAGCGTTGCAATTCCACCAGCGATCACCAGCCCAGTTGCCAAGCGTCGCACCGGAGATGCCTTTGATTGCGAAGCAACACCAGCCAGAATATCTGGAGCAGTTTGTGCAATAAACGTCAGTGCTGCAATGGTGATGAGCGCTTCGCCGATTCCTACGAACGCATGGACGCCGAGCATGGCCGGTAGTCCAACTGCGACATTGGTTGTTCCAGAGAGGCCAAGTTGCAGCGTGGTGAATCCCGCCGCAGCAACGACGGCAAGCCAGGCGGCCGCACCGGCGCCGAGAATGGTGGCGCTGCGGCTACCGCCGAGCGCTGTGCCAATGCCGCGGGCAACAAAGGAACCGCCGAGCGTGCCGATGATTCCCATGTTGAAAATGTTGGCGCCGAGAGCCAAGAGGCCACCATCCTGAAAGAGGAGCGCCTGGATGCCAACCACCGTCGCCATCACGATCGTGCCGGCCCACGGGCCAAGCAGGTAGCCGGCGAGTACCCCGCCGAGCAGATGGCCGCTGGTACCGGTGGCAACAGGGAAGTTGAACATCTGCGCAGCGAAGATGAATGCGCCGAGCACTCCCATCAGGATTGGCTGCGACGCAATCATTCGCGCATCGGTGCGGCTCGTCTTTCGCACGGCAATGCCGATCAGAACGGCAGTGGCGACCCAAAGCACGATCGAAATCTGCGGCGAGAGGAACCCGTCAGGGATGTGGAGCTGCGGATACATCAAACCTCCTCTTGCCCAACCTGATTGGCTGGGCCGTGAGCAGAGTCTATCGCAACACGTTGCAATAAGCGATCCCGTATCCTCACTGGGATGAAGCACAGCCCCGAGCCCCAAGGAAGCCTCGCCACCCGCCTGCAGGCGGCGGTCCAGGCGCGCGGTCAACGCTGGACGGAGCAGCGGCAGTTGATCGCCGACGTGCTCGCCGCCTCCGACGGCCATGCGACTGGGGCTGAGCTGGTGGAGCGCGTGCGGGCGGCAGACCCATCGGCAACCCCGTCCACGGTCTACCGCACACTCGATCTCCTCGAAGAGCTCGGGTTCGCCACGCACCACCATGGGGTCGATGGGCGTGAGACGTACCACCTAGAGGAGGTGGTGGCGCATGGCCACGTGCACTGCCAGGGGTGCGGCGCAGAGGTTGAGCTGGGTGCTGAGGCGGCGAAACCGATCCTCGCCGCGATTGAGCGCGCCACCGGCTACGCCGCTGACCTCGACCACCTCTCGCTCCAGGGGCGCTGCCCCTCGTGCCGGGCCGCCGCCGCGCGGTAGACTCTGCGCGATGGCGCGCCGCATGTGCGCCGCACAAGTGAGGATGGACCGATGGCTGAGAAGTTGAAGATCACGTACGCCACCCTGAACGACTCCAATGAG
>RGBZ01000190.1 GCA_009919365.1 bacterium | reverse complement strand
CTGCGCGGCGGTCGCCCCCGCCTCGCGCATGTGATAGCCCGAGATGCTGATCGTGTTCCACTTCGGCAGCTCCGTGGCGCACCACTCAAAGACATCGGTAATCAGGCGCAGTGATGGCTCGGGCGGGAAGATGTACGTACCGCGAGCGATGTACTCCTTGAGCAGATCGTTCTGTGTTGTTCCGGAAAGTTCGGCGCGCGACACCCCCTGCCGCTCGGCGACTGCCACGTAGAGCGCGAGCAGGATCGGCGCGGTGGAGTTGATCGTCATGGAGGTTGAGACCTTGTCGAGCGGAATACCTTTGAAGAGCGTCTCCATATCGGCGATGGAGTCAATGGCTACGCCGACGCGGCCCACCTCCCCCTCCGCCTCTGGTGCATCGGAGTCGTACCCCATCTGCGTTGGCAGGTCGAACGCGACCGAGAGGCCAGTTTGACCCTGCTCCAACAGATAGCGATAGCGCTCGTTGGACTCGCGGGCCGTTGAGAAGCCGGCGTACTGGCGCATCGTCCAGAGGCGACCCCGGTACATGGTCTCTTGCACGCCACGTGTGTATGGGAATGCACCTGCGCTGCCGATCTCTGCGGCGTCGTCGCGGGACGGGTTCGGGCCGTAACTCGTTTCGAGGGGTGCACCAGAGGCGGTCGTGTCGCGCGCGGCGTCGCGCCCCTGCTCCTTAGCCACGCTCACCTCCCTGCTGCCCCATTTCGGGCACTTCGCTTCGCACGATTCTCCCACACCCCCTGCGCGGTACGATGCGGCAAAACGGTGCGCCGCGAGGCGTGCGGAGCGAAGCGAGGAGGCGGCATGCCGAAGGGGAAGCAGTCAGCGGGCGATTCGGGGCTCAGTGGCCAGGAGCCCGACGACTCCATTCTCTCGCTCCTCCCGCCCGAGGGCGAACAGGGTGACCGCTCCGTACGTCAGATCGCTGTTGATCGTGTCACCATCAATGCCAAGCAGCCCCGCCTCGCACTTCCTCCGCTGGCGATTGACGAGCTCACCGCCAGCATCCGCGAGCATGGTGTGCTGCAGCCAATCATCGTGCGACCAACTGAGCCTGGCTCCTACGAGATCGTCGCGGGCGAGCGCCGCTGGCGTGCGGTGCTTTCGCTCGGACTCCCAATGATCCCTGCCATCGTTGAGGCGATGAGCGATGAGATCGCCCTTGAAGTTGCGATCATTGAGAACCTCCAGCGTGAGGATCTCTCGCCACTCGATGAGGCGGCGATCTTCGCGCGCATGACCAGCGAGCTCGGCTACAGCATCCGCAAGCTGGCCGAGCGCATTGGAAAGGACAAGGGTTACGTCGAGAATCGCCTGCGCCTGATGCATGCACCGGCCGACATTCGCGCCCTCGTGGCGGAGCGCTCCGACACGATTAGCCACGCCTACGAGTTGATGAAGATCACCGATCAGGCACGCCGCAGTGAGTTGGCGGCACAGGTGATGCGTGGCGAGCTCTCGCTCGCCCGCCTCAAGAGCGTGGTGCGCGAGGAGCGCCCAGAACCGGCGCTAGCACCAGAGGTCATCGCGCCGTCGATCTTCCCGTACGCCTCGCCGAACGAGCGTCCGATCATTGCGGCCACCAAACCGGTTAACGCCAGTGCTTCGGCGCCGATTTCGGCACAGGCGGCCGCCATCGCCTCGGCATCCGACGCGGCGCTGACCAACGCCCGCGACAGCCTGGCGAGCTCCATCGACGCGCTTGCCGCAGTGCTACATGAGATTGATCAGCCGGAGGCAGGTGCGCCGCTCAGCGAAACCGATCGCACGAACATGGCCAAGTGGCTACTGATCGCGCGGAACAAGCTCGACAACCTCGCTGCGATCTTGCGCCAGAAGTCGGAGTGACCGACCGCAACTAGATGTAGACCACCTCTTCAAAGGTT
>RGBZ01000189.1 GCA_009919365.1 bacterium | reverse complement strand
GCCAGGGCCACGCAGTTTGCCGTCGTTCAAGTGCGGCCAGATCTCGTGCGAGTGGATC
This sequence comes from bacterium, assembly GCA_009919365.1. The sequence goes on along the minus strand of RGBZ01000189.1, from coordinate 1,833 downwards.
GCCGCGAGCAGGTTCCATGCGGCGTGCCCGAGGTGCGGCTCGCTGCGGTCGCCGGCGAGGAATTGGTAGACGTGGGCGATCGCGTGGTTAAGCAGATCGTGTACTGGCATTCCACGCTCCCAGTTGAAATCGCTGTACTTCTCAGCCCCCTCTGAGCAAGCTCGAGCAACTTCGCGGAGCCCGATCGGCGAGACGAGGTCATACCGGTACTCCTCAAACGTGTCGGAGCGCACAGCACCCGTCCCGAATTTCGCCGTTGTTCCGGCCACGACCGAAACGGCCTGGGCGTCGCCGGAATCGGCGCCGATGACGCGCCGCTCGATCGGGTCTGCGGAATACGGATCTCGCAGCCGCTCGTGGAGCTCTTTCTCTCAATGATCATCCGTGCCGTGTCCGCAGCCAGTGCACCGCTTGTGCCGCACCATTGGCCCTGGAACCGATACGCCCGCCGGCGGGCCTCTGCGATGTATTCGTCTGTGAGTCTCACGACGTCCGCACCACGCCGTTTTTCGTGATCCGCAGATTCATCACGTCGAACGAGCCGTCTTCATGGACGTCGACCGTCGCGAAGCCGTGGTTGTATTTGTTGAGTCTTGCGTACTCAGGCCGAAGATCCGCGAGGCACCCAGTCGACCAGCAGAAGACCTCTTCGCCCCACATGTCTGGCTCGCAGTGGCCGCTGGTGCGGTGGCCGTGGCCCTCAAGCACCGTGTGGTGCAGCCGGAGGAAAGCACCGCGGGCCTGGTTCACCGGGGCCGACATGCCTTTGCCCTTTTCGTGGCCGTGCAGCACCGGCAATTTCCCAAGCATCACCGGCAGCTGGTCGCCGACCATGTGGATGTCGAGGATGTTGCAGTGCAGCCACACGCCTAGGCTCATCTCCGGTTGCAGCGAAAGCTCGGCTGCATGCTGCCAGAGCCAGTGCTGATAACGCTCTTCGTGGTTGCCCTGCTTGTAGACCATCCGCACGCCGGGGAATTGCTGCCGCAGCCACTTGAGCAGCTGACGCACCTGGGCGAGCTCGTCGCCGAAGTCGCGGTTGGCGGGATTCTTCACGTATCGCGAAATGCTATAAAAATCAGCGATGTCGCCGTTGAGCAGCAGGCCGACGATCTTCTGCGACTTCAGATGCTCTACGGCGGCCTTAAGTGCCACCTCGGAGTGGTAGGGCACGTGGATGTCGGAGAGCACGCCCCACAGGCCCGGAAGCTGCGGATCGTAAGGCTCCCACGGCCCGGCCTTGCTTGCCGGCATTGCGACGCCTTGGCCTGGCTCGCGGGCAGGTCGCTCAAGACCAGTGGTGCGCTTTCTCTTAACGTCGCCATGCTGGCCGAGCAGTGCGCGCACCCGTGACCTTGCTGATTCCAGCGTGATCGCGCCGTTGGCTGCGCCCACCAGCCGCCGAGCGATTGAACGCGCGGGGTGGTCTGGGTATTGCTCAATGATCTTGCGAGCCATCCGCGTGATATCGTCGGCGCTGCGTGCCATCAGTCCTCCGTGCGAGGGGCCAATCGGATCGTGCCAGAACGGCAATGAGGTGCAATAGCAGCGAGCGGTCAGGAGTCGGGCGTGGCCTTGCCCCACTTCCCCACCGGGCATTCGGAGTCGGCCCAGCTGAGTTTGCTCACATATCCCCGCACCCGTGCTACGGGGCACCCGCATTGCGTGCAGGCGTTGTCCTGCAAAAATTCGCACCCAAGGCAGATGTCGTGCCTGCGGATGATCTCCTCGTCCGACGCCATCGGCATCCCGGCGGCGACGTGGCCTGCCGCTGCGGTGGCGAAGTTCTTCAATTTGGCGAGGAAGCCAGGGGCTTCGCGGGCTGGCATCTGC
>RGBZ01000188.1 GCA_009919365.1 bacterium | reverse complement strand
CGTCACCGCCCTCGCGATCGGGAATGTCGGCAAGCGGTGCGATGCCGCGACTGATGGGCATGCGGTCGGCGGACATGCGGCACGCCGAGATGCCACCGGCGACTGCTGCGACTCATGCGACCAACCGCGATCTCACGACACCTCCCGGATTGCGTGGGCCAAACTCATGGCTCGGGTGGGGGAGGAGTTTCCTTTTGCGTGCCCGGGGTGTGGTGGCGACATCCGACTCATCGCGTTCATTACCGATCCGGGGCCGATCCGGAAGGTCCTCACGCATCTGGGCGAACCGCTCGAGCCTCCGCCAGTCTCTCCCGCCCGTGGCCCGCCGACCGACTGGGGAGAGCTCGTGCAGGTCCACGACGACCGGGCAATCTTTCAGTCGTCGCCCGACGAGCTGCCCGACATCGATATCCACAGCCTCTGACGGCATTCCATGCCACGGTGCGGACGGCCCGCGAGAAGAGCGGTTTCAAGGCCGGTCTGCGCCAACCAGAAAAATCCGGCCTTGAGCGTGGGTAGGAAGCCCCTCGGCACCTCGAAACGAGCGTCGCATCCAGCCAGGCAAGTCCCGGCGGTTGCTCCTCATGGTCCTCGCTGCTCGGCCGACGCTTGCCGAAGTGTCATTGGCCGACCTATCCTTTAGCTATGTCGCCGCTGACGAAATCCCTTATCGAGGAACTCGAACACGCCCCCGAGAGCGTGCAGCGGGAGGTGCTAGCGTTTCTACGGCACCTTCGGGCCCGCGGTGTTGGCAGTGACGGAAGCGACGACGTGCATGCCCTGTTGCCGCTCGCAGAGTCCGCTTGGGCGGCGGATTGGGATACTCCTGAAGAGGATGAGGCGTGGCGGAATTTGTAAGCGGCGACGTGGTCGTCGTGCCGTTTCCGTTCACTGATCTTCAGGCGAGTAAACGTCGGCCCGCCGTCGTGCTCGCGACATTCGTACGGGGTGACCTGCTGATCTGCCAGATAACGAGTCGATCGGAATCGCACTCGGCAGCGGTGGCCATCAACGCAGCAGATTTCATGCGGGGTGGAATCGATCGACCAAGTGTGGCTCTTCCGCACCGGCTCGTCACTGTCCATGAAGCGGTCATCTTGCGGGCTGCGGGCACGCTCACGCCATCCAAGCTGGCCGAGCTTGTGGAACGAGTGTGTGCTGTGATTCGCTCTGGTGGTGCTGCGTGAACAACCGGTATCCCGCTAAATAATTAAAGAAAACGCGGCATATTCCTTGAGCGGCCTACTGGTATTGGCCGCTCTGCCTCACCAAGGAATGTGCCCATGCAAGACAGCCTTTCGGGGCGAGCGGCGGAGCTCGCCCATCTCACAGACCTGATTCGGACCAGCCTGTCGCTGGCCGACGCAGCGATCCCGCTCATCAACGAACAGTTGAACGGCCTCGCCGAAATGGGAATCGACAACCTCGAACTTGAAGGTCCCCGAATCTATTCCCGGACAGCGGGCTGGTCGCCCGCGTTCGACGACGAGCAGATCATCTACGCCGCGGCACTCACCATGCCCGGCGGCCTCGGCGGAACGACCTGGAGCGCCGATGAATACGCGATGCGGTACGGTGACTCGCACCATGAACCGCCCGCCCTTCGGGAGCGATTCGTCGCGTACGAAAAGCTTCCGCCAATCGTGCGGGCGATGATTCCAGGCGTTGCCCCCAAGCTGATCGCAGAACTGCTCACAAGCTTCAACGTGCTGGCCCGGTGATGCCGGACCAGCGTATGTGTTGCCGAGCCGCATCGTAGCGGCCAGGCATCTATCTGTCCGGCAGCATGTTGCCGATCCGGACGTGTTCTCTCGCCGGTGGCGACGCTCGTCGCCGGTGTTTCCCTCGATCCCCGAATGGGGAAGGAATGCGCAGATGTCTCTTTATGATGATGAACGTC
>RGBZ01000187.1 GCA_009919365.1 bacterium | reverse complement strand
GCCCAACTGCGGTGGGCCATGTTCGGCTCGCAGTTGCTGATGGCGCCTGAGAAGAGACGTTTGAGCGGTGGGAGAGATTTCCGGGCCGACTCGTAGTTGTGAAAGGCGAGCGGGAGTTGCCGCAGATTGTTCGAGCACGACGACCGCCGGGCCGACTCGCGGGCGGACTGTACCGCGGGGAGGAGGAGCCCCACGAGGACGCCGATGACGGCGATCACGACCAGGAGCTCCACCAGGGTAAAACCGTGTAGGGGCCGGGAGAAAGGCGTAACTTTCTCCAAAGCGTGAAGTTGTTTGCGACCCCTTACACGGAGTTTACGACCATGAGAATGGATGCGATCGGCTTTGTTACCTTCATCGGTGTTGATCTTCACAAGTGCTCGGTGACGCTGCGAGCGGTGCGTGCAGACGGCGAGGTGCTCGGGCACCTGACGTGCAGCACGAAGTGTATCGAACGCATCGCGGAGTGGATCAAGGGCCTGCCCGGCCCGAAGTGGCTGGCCGTCGAAGCCTGCCCGTTCGTCGAGTGGTTCATCGACCGCTTCACACCGTGCGTCGACCGCATGGACATCGCCGATGCCACGGAACTTTCTCTGAGGAGAGGGAAGCGGCGAAAGAACGACCCCAACGACGCCCTCGACATCGCGCTGCGATTGGCCCGCGGCGAATGCCCCTTGGGCTACATCGCCGACCCGCAGCTCATGCAACTGCGCAAGTTCGGCCGCCACTGGCGGCAGCTGAGCCGGTCGCTGGCCAAGGCCAAGCAGGGCATGAAGAGCATGCTCAACGCCGCCAACATCCGCGGCCCGCAGTTTGACGGGCCCCGGGCCCACCGTTGGTTCCTCACGTTCGGCGGCCTGCTCCAGCCCGCGCAGCGATTGGCGTTCGGCAACTACCTCGATCAGATTCTGCTCATCGAGAGACAGCGGGAGATCTTGAGACGTGAGATGCTGACTGCGGCCAGGTCGCCGCAGTTTGCGGCGACGGAGCAGCTGCTCAGAACGACGCCCGGCATCGGCCCAATCTGGGCGCTCGTCATCGCCTCCGAGATCGGCCCCTTCGATCGCTTCCCCAACGCCGACGCCCTCGAGTTCTGGGCCGGCATGACCGCCGACTTGAAGGAGTCGGCCGGTCGCACCCAAAGCGGCAACATCACCAAGGCCGGATCGGCCACCCTGCGCTGGGCCCTCTGCCAGGCCGCCGTCACGCTCTGCCAGAGCGACGCCAAGCAGGAGGCCACGAGGCAGCGCTTCATCGCCCGGATGCCGAAGGCCAAGGCCAACGTGATCATGGGCCGTCGCCTTCTGCGCACGCTCTACGCGATGGTGCGGGATCAGAAGCCGTACCAGTGCGGCGAACGGCGAGACAGAACGAAGGCGGCCAATAAGTCCAAGGCCACGCGGAGGGCTCGCGCCCTCCAGCCGGCCTGATTCCAGCACACCAGGAGACAAGAACTGTTCATGCGGCGGTAGCTTTTTGGAGCACCCACTCGTTGGGTGAGCCACGTCGAGTCGGTGACCGCGATACGGCTTCATACGGCTCGGCTGACTATCTGCTGCGGGGCTCACGCCCCGCAGGATCCACGGCCATGCCGGGAATGTCAGCCGATGACTGCGACAGGGTGAATACGGCCCGACCGATGCGGACATGGTTTTATTCGGCCCGGACTCAGCGGGGTGGCATTGCGACCGCCCCGACCGGTGACCGCGAAGAGATGAATCCACCCGCCCCGCCGCCTTTCCGAGGCTGCGGAGGGCGGCACAAGCACCAAGCATGAGCAGCCACATCAACTGTTGACCAACGGCCCCTACAGAGATGAAGCCGGAGCGTTTCCGTGCGACGTTCATGACAGATCCTGGATGAGTTTGATGAGCGGGAGGAAGAGGGCGATCACGATGAAGCCCACCGCGCCGCCGAGGA
>RGBZ01000186.1 GCA_009919365.1 bacterium | reverse complement strand
CCGAGCGTCACATTCGTGACGACGTCGATTTGCGTGCCTCGGCCGTTGCCGAGCCGCACCAGCGCCCACTGGCCGGAGCCTGTGCCCTGCTTCCACAGGATCAATCCCTCGCCGTTGTCGGTGCTCCTGAGCTCGGAGCTCGAGCTCTTGCACCGTGCGAACGTATGGGCGGAATCGACGACCTCCACCTTCACTTGCACCACGCCACCCACCGCCACCCGTCCGATCTGTCCGGCCGCGATCGGCTCTACTGCCACGCACCAGGACGTCGTCGTGTCGCTCGGCGTGCCGCCGGTCACGACTGGCAGCTGTTCAAACTGGATCTCTGCATTCCCGCCGTTAGACGGCGAAACGTCCATGCCGGTAATCGCGAGCACGCCCCACCGCTCAACCTTGGCGCCGGTGTTGTTCTTTGCCATTACCCACGTGTACGGCGTCGGCAGGTCGCCAGCGGCCGGCATGCCAAAGCCAGCGTTTAGCGTCAAAAGCCGATTGAGTCCGTTGATCTGGCTAGCGGCCAGACGGATTGGATCGCCCGGATTGACGTTTTGGCGAGGGTCCATTGGCTAGCCGAAGAATGCCCCCACTGCGGCAGCGGTTGCAGCACTTGTGGCCTTCTTGCCTGTTCGCCGAGCACCAGGCGCCGTTGCGATACCCAACGCGCTCCAGTCCTTTTTCTTGTAGATCTGGTCAATCACCAAGCACGCTGGCCGCTGGACAAGGAATCCGCTGCCGGTGGAACTTTGGTAATAAACGACCCACGGAAACTCCCAGCCTTCCTTGCTGGTCGGCGAGATTGACTTCACGTAGAACTGGTCATCATTTGCACGACATTGCCACTCAAACGTCACGGTCGTGTATGGCTGGTCGCCGCTCCATTGAGCACGCGCCCCCATGAAGAGCGCTTCGCCAGGAGAGAACGCCCGAAACTGAGATGCGTTCACGGTGCCCGTAAGCGAGTAGACGGCCTTCACAAACGCGGCTGATATGCCAACCTGTGCCGGCATGATCCATGTCTCGGAATACTTCATCGCGGGCACGACCTTGTCGACGCCATGCACGCTGGTGCCTTGCACGTTGATAGCGCCGCCAAAGTCTTCAGTGCCATCGCCGCCAACCACGCGCTCGCCAAGCGCGCTTGTGACGTGCTCGGTAAAGCCGGTCGTGTCCCACGCGATTGAGCCTGGAACGATCTGGCTATTGTCCTCCGGCTGCCCGCCGTCTCCACCGCCGCCACCGCTGACGATCGGCACAAGCGTCGTGTACTCGCCGGTGCACTCAAAGCACCCTTTCCCGACGCCCTTGATCGTGATGCCCTTGCGACGCCAGTAGCCGACCGGCGACGCCCAGTAGCGCGGAAGGTAGTCGGCGATCGCATCCTTGACCTCGCCCATGCCGCCGGGGCATTGGCCGATCAGATACTTCTTCGTGACGTTCCATACCTCGCCCGACTCGAGGTTCTCGTTGTCGATGCTGCCGCTCTCACTGTCGCGGAGCTCGTAGACGGTGTAGCTCATTGGAATGCCAACTCCGTGGACTTCTTTTCGGCGATCTTGTTGATAGCGCCGAGCATCTGCTTCGACACTTCCGTGCCGGCGTTAATGGCGGCCACGATCTCGCTGCCGACCTGCTGGAACGCGATCCCGACCTGCGACGTCTCGGTGGCGGCCTGCACGCCCTGAGCCGCTGCCATCTGGCCGGCCGCGGCCCGGGGGGCCACGACGTCCATCGCGACTGCGCCGGCTTGGTTTTTGACTGCTTCGCGAGCGGCCATAAACCGCTGGACGTCTGCCTGCAGTACACCTGACTGAGGATCCTGCTCAATCTGTTTCAAAATCGGGAAAGCCCGCTGGCTATCTGGAGGAGGACCAGCCAGGGCCGGAGATCCGGGCCCCATCAAAGCCAGGCTCCAGATCAAAG
>RGBZ01000185.1 GCA_009919365.1 bacterium | reverse complement strand
AAAAAGGCGATCAGTGAGCGGATCGCTAAACGATTCGAAGCAGGCGCCACTCGTCCCCGAGGCACCCGCAGCAGTGCCGGCAAGTGCGGCACCAGCGAAGAGGCCGCCAACAATTGCCGCGGCGGAAGAACCCAAGCCGCGCGAGAGGGGGATGGTGTTGACCGCCGTCACGGCCAAGTCGAGCGCGTCGGCGCCAGTCACGCCCGCAATCGAGAAGCCGCGATACACCGCATCGAGCGCCATATTCGTGCGGTTGTGCGCGAGCTCTTCAGCACCCTCGCCCGAGGCGCCGTAGGTGACCGTGCCCTTCCCTGAGGCGGAGACGCCGGTGACCTGCACGGTGAGCTCGTTCGTCATCTCGAGGGCAAGGCCGAGCACGTCGTAGCCAGCGCCAAGATTCGCCACGGTGGCGGGGACCGCTACGGTGACCGATCGACCGACTAGAGCCTCTGCCTTCATGACGCCTCCTCCGCTACCAACCGAGCGCGCGGCGAACGCCGGCGACCGTTGCATCTGACGTGCGAATCTCACCGATGAGGCGCGACGCGGTGTCGGGGTCCTTCAGGCCGAAGCCCGTCATCACCGCCACGATTCGCTGCGATCCATCGATGGAACCGTCGGCGATGGCGTTGCGCAGCCCAGCAATCGGCGCGGCACAGGCGGGCTCGACGAAGATGCCAGCCAGGCGAATGATGTCGGCCTGCGCGCGCAGGATCTCGTCGTCGGTGACGGCGCGAATCATGCCGCCCGACTCATCACGCGCCGCAATGGCTAGGTCCCACGACGCAGGCTTGCCGATGCGAATCGCGGTGGCGACGGTCTCAGGGTTCGCAATCGGCGCACCAGAGACGAATGGCGCGGCACCCGCCGCCTGGAAGCCCGCCATGCGTGGTCGGCGCTTAGTGCTGCCGATGCGCACCGCGTCGGTAAAGCCACGCCAGTAGGCGCTGATGTTGCCGGCGTTGCCAACGGGGAGTGCCAGCACGTCGGGGGCGTCACCAAGGTCGGCAATGATCTCGTGTGCCGCGGTGGCTTGCCCTGCAATGCGATGTGGATTGATGGAGTTCACGATCTCCACCCCACCACCACCGGCACCGAGCCCGCGCACGATCTGGAGCGCGTCGTCGAAGTTGCCATCGATCGAGATGACCTTCGCCCCTGCGGCGAAGGCCTGGAGCAGCTTGCCGGCAGCGATCTTGCCGGCAGGCAGCAGCACGATCGCCTCGAGCCCCGCGGCGGCGGCGTAGGCAGCGGCCGATGCCGAGGTGTTGCCGGTGCTGGCGCAGACCACGGCGCGTGCGCCAGACTCTGCCGCCTTGGCCACCGCCATCACCATGCCGCGATCCTTGAACGAGCCGGTCGGGTTCGCCCCCTCAACCTTGAGCCACAAATCCGCTGCACCAATGTCCGCACCGAGGCGCGGCACGCGAACGAGTGGCGTTGCGCCCTCACCAAGTGTCAGAAGAGGGGTAGCGCTAGTAACGGGCAACAGATCACGGAAGCGCTCCAGCAGGATCGGTCGTGCACCAAACGAGCCGCTCATCGCCAGACCCAGCTCGGCAGCTCAGGCAGGATCGGCCCGCGCCAGATCCCCCAGTCTTCGCTGGTGACGCCGCCGAAGTAATTAATGAAGTGCAGCCCGTCAGCCTTCCAGGCGTCGGCAAGGTCGCGGCGCTGCGCCTCGCTCAGCCCGCGCACGGCGAGCACGGTGCGGCCAGCCGCGCGCGCACCTTCATACACAATCAGATCAGCCGCCTGATCGGTGCTCAGGTGGCGGAGCACGTTGATGAAGCGACCGAAGGTGCCCGGCCGCGCCAGCGTCGAAACGCTCGGCCCCGCCACGTCGAGCAGGAGCACATCGGCAACCCCCGTCGCCTCGGCGTGCTTGCGACCACGCTCTGCAGCAGCATCGGTGTTCGCAACGGCGAGCAGCCA
>RGBZ01000184.1 GCA_009919365.1 bacterium | reverse complement strand
AATTCCGTAAGTTAAACTTCCTGCAGAAACCGTTGTAAGACCTGTGTAAGTATTGGCTACAGATAAAGTTAATGTACCTGATCCATCTTTAGTTAATGTTCCAGCGCCTGCTATTGCTGCTGTGCTTATTGTAGTGTTACCTACTCCACCAATAGTGAGTGCTATACCGCCGTTAGTAATGCCTCCGCTTAATGTTAATGTACTTCCCGTATCACTACTAATTCGAACTGCGTTTGTAGATAAAGTAATTGCACCAGCATAAATGTTAGTTCCTGAAATATTTCTTAAAGCTCCAGCTGAACCGATTCCATCATTATTTAATGTTAAAGCTTCAGCACCAATTGCAATATAATTATATAATTCTAAAGCTGCACCAGATTCAACTGTTACTCCTCCAGCTGTAGTTCCAAGTGCAGTAGCATTACCTGCTCTTAATGCTCCAGCTGTAATTGTTGTAAGACCTGTATAAGCATTAGCTCCTGATAAAATTAATCTTCCAGTTCCAGTTTTTGTAAGAGCTCCTGAAGTAGAAGCTGCAGCTCCAGTAATAGTTAAATCAGTTCCAGAAGTTGTAACTTCAAATGTTCCTGTTGTAAGATTAGTTATTGTAAAAGCTCGATCGGTTGAAGCAGTTGCTCCTGTATATTTTAAAGTACCGCCACCTAATACTAAATTTGCTGCAAGATTAGTTGCTTGTCCTAAGTTACCAGCAATTCCCCCATTTTCAATTGTTGCAACACTTAATGTTCCTCCAGAAATTGTTGTGACACCTGTGTACGTGCTAGCTCCTGATAACGTCCAAGTACCAGTTCCAGCTTTAGTAACCGTTCCAGCTCCTGTTCCAATAATACTTGCAAGTGAACTTCCTGTTGAAGTTCCGTCTAAAGTTAATGCAAAATTTGTACCGGTGATTGTTCCTACGTTACTTAAAATAATATTATTTGCTGAATAAATTGTAGCGTTACCAGTTAAAGTAATTAAACCAGTGTATGTCGCATCTGTTGCAGTAGAGTTAATAAGAGCTCCGCTTGATCCTGAAGATCCAGGTCCTATTCCAGCTAAACTTAAAGCCTCTATGTGACCTAAACTAAATCCATTAAGATCTAGTGCTCCTGTGCTTGTTACAAATATACCGCCTGCTGCAGTTCCAACAGGAGAATTAGTTCCATCTCCAGCACGTCCAAGTTTTAATGTTCCGGCACTAATGTTTGTAGCGCCCGTGTAAGTGTTTAGGCCTGATAATGTTAAAGTTCCAGCGCCAGATTTAGTTAATGCAACTGAACCTGCTAATATTGGAGATACACTAACAGATACTCCTGTTGTAGGATTAATTGTAAATCCACTTGTACTTGTTAATGTTCCGCTTCCTGTGATTGATCCTTCAGTTAAAGTAACAGCACCAACTGAATCTGTGTAAGATCCTAAAGCTAATATTGCAGTAGAACCATTAACAGTAACTGCGCCTGTAGAAATTGCATTAGCAATTCCGTAAGTTAAACTTCCTGCTGAAACTGTTGTAAGACCTGTGTAAGTATTAGCTGCTGATAATGTTAATGTGCCAGAGCCTGCTTTTGTAAATGCAACGGTTCCACCTGTCCCAGCATTATCTTTAATAATTCCTGAGAAAGTTGTTGAAGTATTGTCTCCTCCTGCAGTTAAAGTAGATGTTCCGCTTACAGAGTTTAATACTGTTCCAGCTCCTGCTAATGATCCGATCGTTTCAGAAAATGAAGCCAAGTCTAAAGTTCCACTTATTGTTAGTGCTGAACTATCTGTGATTACTCCTGAATTGCCAAGTTTTAAAGTGCCTGCAGAAATTGTTGTAACTCCTGTGTAAGTGTTAGCACCTGATAATGTCCAAGTACCTGTTCCGGCTTTAGTAACTGTTCCAGCTCCTGTTCCAATAATACTTGCAAGTGAACTTCCTGTTGAAGTTCC
>RGBZ01000183.1 GCA_009919365.1 bacterium | reverse complement strand
GCCGTTGATGCACTCTCGGCAGCCCTCTACGCACCAGAGGCTGCCTACAGTCGACCCTTCGCTGGAACGGCCGATGGCGTCGCGCGAATTACCCGCGACCAGGTCGTTGCGCGTCACCAAGAGATTCTGCGCACCGGCACGCCAACGCTGGTGCTGGCTGGTGACATTGATGCTGATGAAGCCTTCTCGCTGATTGAAGCGAGCCGCCTCAGCGAGATCAGCGCAGGTGGCGGCACCTGGGGCCGCGGCGAGCCAGATCGCGCGGCACCCGTATTGACTACGCCTGGTGCTGCCCCACGTGTGAAGGTGCTGGATCGACCCGGTTCGGTGCAATCAGAGATTCGCATCGGTCGCATCGGCCGCTCGCGACTCGATGCCAATCACCACGCTGCACTCGTGTACGCCGAGATCATCGGTGGCCTCTTCGGTTCGCGACTTAATCGTGTGTTGCGCGAAGAGAAGGGCTACACCTACGGCGCTGGCGCGCGATTCGATCTGCGGCGCGGACGTGGCCCGTTCATGGCAGGAACTGCGGTAGAGACGGGCGTCACCGCCCCTGCGCTCGCCGAGGCGCGTCGCCAGCTCGCCACGATGCAGAGCGCGCCACCAACCGACGAAGAGTTGACTGAGGCGCGCGATTATCTCTGCGGCACCTTCCCGCTGCGCTTCGGCACCGCTACGCCAGTGGCCAGCATGGCCGCGGCGCTCACCGTGCTCGGACTCTCGCCCGATGAGCCCGACCACTTCCGCGAGCGTGTTGCCGCCGTCGACCGCGCGGCGATCGCCCTCATTGCCGATGAGTTGGACGCCTCGGCGGAGAAGATCATCGTCGTCGGTGATGCCGACGCAATCACCGCACCGCTTGAGGCGGAAGGATTCACCGTGCAGGTTGAAGCAGACGGTGCGACCGTAGCATGATTGCGGTGATCGGCACCCTGAACGCGCGCGCCGAGGGGTCAACCTATGGCCTTGGCGGTTACGCCGCGACTGCGGCACTCGCCCTCGCCGCCGTTGGCGAACCAGTGGAGATGGTGAGCAAGCTTGGGGCTGATGCAGCCGGTGAGGCCGTCATCACGAAGCTTGCCGCGGCGAGGATCGGCCATGTCGCTCTTATTCGTGACGGTACGTTAGCGACCGCTGTCGACGGCGCGGGCTCACTCGAAATGGATGCTGCCGACCTGCAGTTGGCGCTGCGCTACCTCACGAGCTTTGACGCGGTGCTCCTAGTTGATCCCGTTGACGATTCAGTCGTTGCCACCGTGCTCGATGCGTGCACCTATGTCGGTGCACGGCTCGTCATCACGCGGCCCGAAGGTTCGACTCCTGCGGGGGTGCCGGCGGGCGAGCGCGGCGACGCTCCGCCGCCGCTCGAGGTTGAGCGCCCAGTGGGTGACCCAGCCGCCGTCACCGAACTCCTGGTGGCGCTCCTCCTTCCTGATCGCGAGTCGCCTGCCGCCTGATAGCGCATCGCGTACGCTGCAGCAGATGAGTGAAGCGCAGCGCCAATTGTCCGAAGCGACCGACCTTGCGAGCCGCATGGAGCTCGGAGTCGAAGCACTTGACCGCGGTGACGCAGAGGCGGCCGCTCTTGCCTTCGCCGCTGCCGTCGCCGAGGCAACACCAAACGACGACCGCATCCTCGCTGAGCGCGCCGCCTATGGGGCCGCTGAGGCGCTGCTGCGCCTAGAGCGCGACGACGAGGCGGCTGAGTATCTCGAGATTGCCGCCAACTCGTCAGACCAAGAGTTGCGGTTCCTGGCCCTTCGCCGGCGCGCCATGGAGGAGGTTCGCCGCGGCGACCTCGCCGACGCCCTCGCCACCTACCGCCAAGCCGAGGGGAGCGCCCCAACCAGTGCCGCACGCGCCGAGATCGCCTCGCGCATTGGCTGGCTCACCAAGGAGACGGGCGGCTCCTCACTCCGTTCCCAGGCCGCCTTCCGTCGTGCCCG
>RGBZ01000182.1 GCA_009919365.1 bacterium | reverse complement strand
ACGGGCGCAAAGACCGCCACGCGGGGGTTTTGGAGCAGGGCTTCAAGCAACGAAGACATGTTCAGCGTCCGGTGTTGTCGTCACCAGCATTGGTGGCTTTCTTGCCGTACCTAGCTGATACAAGGTCGAACTGGCGGCGACCGACGATGGACACGCCCATGTCCTTCGCACCGAGCTTGACGTTCGCACCGGCGCGCGCGGCAGGACTCGGGTTGACGATGTCCCCGAAGACGTAGTCCTCGACAAGCTCTGCCACGGCATAACAGGTGAACGGGATCTCTACGTCAAGCAGCGTAGAGTTGCCGATGAACGCAGACACTTCGAGCGTGATGTTCGCCGTTCCGAACACGACGGGGTAGTCGCGCAGGCCAGGGAAGAACCTCGAACGCCGCGCGATGTAGTTGTAGGGGTTCTCTCGCTGCGACCCGACCGCACCACCGGAAGTGAGGTAGAACGCCTCGTAGTCGGGCAAGACCGCGAAGGTCTGCGCGTCCATGTCCTCGAGCTGGAGGAACAGGGTCTGCCCGTTGTAGAGCGAAAGGTTTCCGACCGAGATGGCAACGCCCTGCGGTGAGCTTCCGGGTGGCGTCACGGGGCCGTTGCAGGGCAGCGTCTCCCCCGTGTTGTAGGAGCCTTGGAAGTTGGTCTGCAGCCCGACCAGCTTGTACGCACCGTAGTCGAACTGGTAGGTCAGCATCGTGTATCGCTCGGAACGGGTCTGACCCGCGGCGATGACGATGTTGCAGACAGGATCGTCACCAACCGTCTCAACGCCGTTCCCACCTGTCCACGCCTGGGCAGGGTTGATCGGGTAGAACGGGATGCGGACAAGCCGACCCGATCCAGGCGGCGAGAGGGCACGGAAGCGCATCCCGCCCATGCCCGATACCAGCGCGCGATCCGCTGTGAGGCCAGCCTCCATCGCAGACTTCGCACGCTTCGCAGAGAGCACGGGCGTGGCGACCATGCCATGCTCGCTGAACTTCATGTCCCCCGCAACCGCGGCCTGGCTCGGAGCCGGCGAAGGCTCCACGGCAGGCCGCTCTGCCTTGCGAACGACGCGGCCATCTGCGCCCAAGATGGGCTGCGGAAGGAAACCACCACGGCTGCTACGGTCGGACACGGCCACCTCATGTTGCCACGATAACGGCCCTACAGCGCGGACGCACCGAGAGCAGGCGTGCCGCGATGCGGGCCGCTTTCACGGACACCGCAAGGCGGCACGCGACCAGCTCTTTCTAGGAGCGACGACGAGCGGAGGTGACCGCGCCGTGCGCCGCGCCCGTGATCTTCTCGGTGACCGACAGCGTTGCGTCGATCACGCGCTCCTTCCCGACCAGGGCACCGACACCGAACACCGCCGCGCCGAGGAGCAGGGTGGTGAACGGGTTGGACAGCATCGCATCACCCAGCGTCGGCTTCGCTGCATCGGCACCGAGCGCAGCGAGCAGATCCACGTTGCGGCTACCGCGGAGGCGCGAGAGCGAAGCCTCGTAGCGGCTGATGTCCGCCTCGAGGAAGCGACGAGTGGCCTCGGGAGTGCGAGCGCGCTCCGCGTAGAGCTTCGACAGGGCCGTGCTGTACGCCGAGATCTTCGCCGCGTTGTTCTTGGCGGCACGGAGCGCGCGCGCCAGCTCGGCCTCGATGGCGCGTACCGAGGGAGCCTTGCGGGGCACCTTCGGGAGCGTCACCTTCGGACGAGGGGCCGGACGCACCGGCATCGTCACGGGAGCCGAACGGATGCGCGGGGCCACCGGCAGCACGGGGCGCGGGAGGCCACGCTCCGCAGCGCGACGATCGGCGTTCGTGAACTGGGGCATCGCCGCCTGCTGGGCAGGCGTCGTGTACACCACGTTCCGCGGACGGATGACGTTGCGACGACGACGGATGATGCCCTTCGGGTAGCGCGTGGTGAACTGCACGATGCGCGCCATCGGCACCTGGCGCGT
>RGBZ01000181.1 GCA_009919365.1 bacterium | reverse complement strand
CGACCCCATCCGCTGGGCCGAAGCATCTGCAACGGCCCGCGAGTGTCTCGACTCGCGGATCACGTTTTGGGATGGGATCGCGGCGACGTGGCTGTCGCAGTGACGACTGTCGGCTACTTCGCAGCCGCCAAATCCGCCTTCTTCCGCTCTTCCACGATTTCCTTCTGGATATTGCCCGGAGTCGGCTTGTACTTCGAGAATTCCATCGTGAACACGCCCTGCCCTTGCGTCATGCTGCGCAGGTCGGTCGAGTAGCCGAACGTCTCCGCCAGTGGCACCTCGGCAACGATCGTCGAGGTCTTGCCGACCGTCTCGGTGGAAATGATCAGGCCACGCCGCTTGTTGAGCTCGCCCGTCACCGGCCCCTGGAAGTCGGAGGGCACCTCCACCTCCATCTTCATGATCGGCTCGAGCAGCACCGGCTTCGTGTTGAGGAACGCCTCGCGGAACCCCTGCCGGGCACAGACCTGGAAGGCCATGTCGGAGGAGTCGACGTCGTGATAGGAGCCGTCCTCGAGCGTGGCCTTCACGCCCACGATCGGGAAGCCCGCGATCGGCCCCTTCCCCAGGACAGCCAGAAAGCCCTTCTCGACCGAGGGGATGTATTCCCGCGGCACGCGGCCGCCGACCACCGCGTCTTCGAAGATGAAGTTCTCGGTGGTGTCCTCGGGGAGCGGTTCGAGGTGGCCGATGATGTGGGCATACTGGCCCGAGCCGCCCGTCTGCTTCTTGTGCTTGTAGTCGTAGGCCGTGCCCTTCGTGGGCGCCTCGCGGTAGCTCACTTTCGGAGCGCCCACGGTCACGTCCACCTTGTATTCACGCCTGATGCGCTCGACGTAGATGTCGAGATGCAACTCGCCCATGCCGGCGATCAGCGTCTCGCCCGTCTCCTCGTCGGTGAACACGCGGAAGGTGGGATCCTCGCGGGTGAACCGCTGGAGGCCCTTGCCAAGCTTGTCGAGACCGTCGCGCTGCGTGGGGGTGATCGACATCTTGATCACCGGCTCCGGCACGAACATGCTCTCGAGCGTGCAGTACTTCGCGTCGGTGGCATACGTGTCGCCGGAGGCCGCGTCCACGCCCATCACGGCCACGATGTCGCCTGCCTCGGCCGACTCGATCTCCTCCCGTTTGTCGGCGTGCATCCGCACGATCCGGCTGAACCGCTGCTTCTGGCTGGTGCGCTGGTTGACGTAGGTCTCCCCCTTCTTCAGCGTGCCCTGGTAGAGCCGCATGAAGGTGAGCTGACCGTAGGGATCGTCCACGATCTTGAACGCCATGGCCACGAGCGGCTTCTTGGGGTCGGCCTCGAGGCCGAACTTCTCGTCGGGGTTCGACCAGTTCTTGGCGACCACCTTCCGCTCGAGCGGGTTCGGCAGATACCGCACCACCGCATCGAGCAGCGGCTGCACGCCCTTGTTCTTGTAGGCCGATCCACAGAACACCGGCGTGATGCTCTGGGCGTGGACGGCCGCCTTCGTGACCGCGTGGATTTCGTCCTCGCTCGGCACCTCCTCGGAGAGGAGCTTCTCCATCAGCGAGTCGGAATACATCGCGAGGTCTTCGAGCAGCTTGTGCCGGGCCTCGGTGGCTTTGTCCTGATAGTCGGCGGGGATCGCCTCCTCGCGCACGTTTTCGCCATTGTCGCCGTCGAAGTAGATCGCCTTCATGCGGACGAGGTCGATCACGCCCTGGAGCTTGTCCTCCTTGCCGATCGGGATCTGGTAGGGGATGGCATGGCAGCCGAGCTTGTCCTTGAGCTGGCCCACGACCCGCTCGAAGTTCGCACCGGTGCGATCCATCTTGTTCACGAACGCGAGCCGCGGCACCTTGTACCGCTTCATCTGCCGGTCGACCGTCATCGACTGGCTCTGCACGCCGCCCACGCTGCAGAGCACGAGGATCGCGCCGTCGAGCACGCGGAGGCTGCGCTCCACCTCGACGGTGAAG
>RGBZ01000019.1 GCA_009919365.1 bacterium | reverse complement strand
CGATCCCTTCGGCGGCTGCTCGCGCGGCGGTGGTGAAACCGAACTGCCACCACGACTCACCGAAGACCTAGCGCGCTGGGAGGCGGGGATCGCCGCTCGCAACCAGGCGGAGCGCGGCGACGGGCTGGAGCTCTGGTCGGTGCTCCTCACCGCCGAGCGGGCGTACGACCAGGTGGGTGACGCACTGGTGGTGCTCGATGAGCCGGGTGAGCTGCGTCAGGCCGCCGATGCACTTTCGCGTCAGACCGAAGAGCGCGCCGACGTGCTGCGCACGACGCGCCTGCTACCGGTCGGCTGGCCATCGCCGATCCCAGAGGGTGGCGCACTCGTTGCCGCACTCGCCGCGGCTGGTCGCCAGCGACTCGCTCTCACCTGGAGCTCCGAACCTACAACGCTGATTCGCGCCGAAGGCGACGACAGTTTCGGCTGGCACGATCCGGTAGTGCCGAGCGGCCGATCGCGCGCACTGACCGAGGGTCTTGAAACCTGGCGTCGCGATAAGGCGCGAGTACTGATCGTTTCGGAGCAGGCGGCGCGCATTGCCGAGTTGATCAGCGAGGGTGGCGAGCGCGCGGTGGTGAGCGAAGGAATGCTGGCTAATCCAAAGCCTGGTTCGCTCACGATTCTGACGGGCGGCCTCGACGGCGGATTCCAGGGCGGCGTCGATGGGTTGACGGTGATCACCGACCGCGAGCTGTTTGGTGCGACGCGCGTTCGTCGTCCGGCGGTTCACCGTCGCGGCATTACGCGCGAGGCGGCAGAACGACTCACCCCGGGCGACTACCTGGTCCATGTGGATCACGGCGTTGGTCGCTTCGTTGGCATGCTGCGCCGCGGTGGCGAAGGAGATCAGCGCGACTACCTTGAGATCGCCTACGGCGGAACCGACACCGTCTTCACTCCAGTCGAGCAGCTGGCGCGCATCGCGCGCTACACCGGCTCAGAGCACCCGCAACTCAGTCGACTCGGAGGTGGTGAGTGGCGCCGCGCCAAGGAGCGCGCGAAGAAGGCGGCCGATGACCTCGCCGATGAGCTCCTGCGCATCTATGCCGCGCGCGAGTTGGCGCATCGTCCAGCGATCACGCCGGGGAGTCCGTGGCTTGCCGAGTTTGAGGCGGCCTTCCCATATCGTGAAACGCCCGACCAGTTGACTGCCATTGAAGCGACGAAGGGTGACCTGTCACGGCCGAGGCCAATGGATCGTGTGATCGTGGGAGATGTTGGCTACGGAAAGACTGAGGTGGCACTACGCGCCGCCTTCGCCGTGCTCGAGGCGGGTCGCCAAGTCGCTGTGCTGGTGCCGACCACCGTGCTCGCCCTGCAGCACATCGAGACCTTCCGACGCCGCCTCGCGGCGTATCCGTTCAAGCTCGAGCTCCTCTCGCGCAGCGTTTCGGCGGCACGACAGGCCGAGATCGTCGCCAAGCTCGCCACCGGCGAGGTCGACCTGGTCGTTGCGACCCACCGGCTTCTTTCGAAAGACGTCGCCTTCAAGCACCTCGGCCTGCTCGTGGTGGATGAGGAGCACCGCTTCGGCGTCGCTGCCAAGGAGCGCATGAAGTCGCTCCGCGCCGAACTGGACGTGATGACCCTCACCGCCACGCCGATCCCGCGCACGTTGAACCTTGCCCTCTCAGGGATTCGCGACCTCTCCACTATTGAAACGCCACCAGAGGATCGCCACCCTGTGGCAACGCGCGTCACCGAGGCGAGTCTTGAACTGGTACGTGACGCGCTGCTGCGTGAACTCGAGCGCGGTGGTCAGTCGTACTACGTGCACAATCGTGTGGAATCGATCGAGGCGGCGGCGGAGCAGATTCGCCGACTCGTTCCCGATGCGCGCGTGGTGGTGGGACACGGGCAGATGGAGGAGCGAGCACTGGAGCGCGTGATGGGCGAGTTTGTGCGCGGCGAGGCGCACATCTTAGTCTGCACCACCATCATCGAATCGGGCCTCGACATTCCAAATGCAAACACGATCATCATCGATCGCGCCGATCGCCTCGGACTCGCACAGCTCTATCAGTTGCGTGGTCGCGTCGGCCGCAGCAGTCGCCGCGCCTGGTGCTACCTGCTCTATCGCCGCGAAGAGGCGCTGACAGAAGATGCGCGCAAGCGACTCAAGGCGATCTTTGATGCGTCGCACCTCGGCGCTGGATTCCAGCTGGCGCTCGCGGATCTTGAGATTCGCGGTGCGGGTGACCTGCTCGGCGGCGAACAGTCGGGGCACATTGCGGCGGTTGGCTTTGATCTCTATTCACAACTCCTTGCCGATGCGGTTGAGGTCCGGCGAGCAAGTCGTGAAGGTCGCGAGCCGGCGCGTCGTCGCACGGCCGCGCTCATTGACCTTCCAGTCTCGGCACACCTTGCAGATACGTACGTGGCCGACGAGGGGCAGCGACTCGACCTCTATCGTCGCCTCGGCATCGCCGACTCCGAGGCCACCATCAACGCGATCGCCGAAGAGTTGCGCGACCGATTTGGTGCGCCACCCGCAGAGGCGGAGCGACTCCTCGAAGTGGCACGACTCCGCGCCGGTGCGAGTGAGGCGGGGCTCGCCTCACTCCTTATTGAGGAGGGTCGCCTGATCGTGCGCCTCGGCGAACTCCAGCCTGGTCTCGCCGCACGGGCGCTGGTGGCGAACCCGATCCCCGAGCTCAGCATGAGCGGAAGCCAGATCCGCAGCAGGGAGCGCGTGGCGGGTGGGGAGGCATGGCGCCTCGCCGCACGGCTCGTGCAGGGGATCGTGGCGGAGGTACGGCGCTGGGAGGCGACGAACGCGGCGGGTGCGCCGCTCGCGTAAACTTCCGCGGTGACTCCTGAACAGCTCTCCTCGAAGATTCGAACGATTCCCGACTTTCCGAAGAAGGGGATCGTCTTTCGTGACATCACCACCCTCCTGCAGGATGGTGAGGCCTTTGCCGCCGCCCTTGAGGCGATGATGGCACCGATCCGTGGGCTGAAGCCCGACGTGATCATTGGCATTGAATCTCGCGGCTTCATCTTTGGCGCCCCGATCGCCGCGACCCTTGGTGTTGGCTTCGTGCCGGTGCGCAAGCTCGGCAAGCTCCCCGCCGAAACGATCTCGGTGGAGTACGACCTTGAGTACGGCAAGAACGTTCTTGAGATTCATCGCGACGCCCTGCAGAAGGGTGCCCGCGTGGTGATCGTTGACGACGTTCTCGCCACAGGCGGTACCGTGGCCGGCACCGTAAACCTTGTTGAGCAGCTCGGCGCCACCGTTGTGGGCATCAGCTTCTTGGCAGAGCTCCCCGTCCTTGGCGGTCGCAAGCGACTCCCAGACGGCATCGTTTCGGCGATCATCGCCTTCTAGTCGCCGCTATGGCGAAGCGCCCCGCAAACGATCGCAGATCCTTCCTTCGCAGCATCGCCAACGATGGCGCCGCCACCGCCGGCTCTCTCTTCGGCGCACTCGGTGCCCTTCGCGGTCAGGCTCAATCCATTAGCGACGACCTACAAGGGTCACCGCGCGAAGCTGGCCAAGAGCCAACGCGTCGGCGTGCCGCCGAAACGCATCTCGACATGCCAGGCGACGCGGGGCTGATGAAGGCGGGCGCCGCCGCGCCAGAGCCGGCATTCGCCTCACCGATTCGCGACGAAGAGGGTGCTGTGATCGTGCTTGATGTTCGAGCGCTCCCCGCGGTGATTGCCGAACGCCGCGCCACGAGCGCCAGCAGCATCGCCGCACTCCTGACCGTTGATGCCATTGCCCCAGGCCCGATTCGCGGACTTGCCGCCGCCTTCGCCCTCGCCCTCGCCAGTGTTGGATCGGCGGGTGGGCGCGTTGCACGTCTGCACGCCGCGGCCGCCGCCCTACGGAACGCCGCACCACTTGCGGGCTCACTGCATGCCGAACTCGATGCACTCCTCCCAGTTGCCTTAGGTGAAGAGAGCCTCGATGCGGCGATCGCTACTCGTGCGGCAACGCAGCTCGGCCAGCGTGCCGCCTACGGCAAGCGCATCGCTGAAGCACTGAAGAGCGCTGGGATTACCCGTGCGACCCGCATCGCCAGCGGACCTGGACTTGGCGCGACGGCGTGGGGTGATCTCGCACCGTTGCATGAGGCGCTGCGAGTTCTTGGCGTGCGCACCTTCGCGATTGCCGCCGGCCCTACGGTTGACGTGCGTGGCGCAACACGACTCGGTGCGATCGACGCCGCCGACGCGGTGCGCGCTGGCCTCACTCCGCAACTCGTGGAAGACGGCCAACTTGCCAGCGAAATTGCGAACGCCGATGGCCCGATCGGCGCGCTGATCCTTGGGAGTGACGCGGTGAGCCGTGCCGGATATGCGGTGGTTCCAGCGGGTAGCGCTGGCCTAGCCGCCGCCGCACTTTTCTCGGGCGTACCCGTCTACCTCGTCACCGGATCGGCGGCGACCGACTTGAGCGGCGCCGAGCTGGCCAAGCGCGTTGAGCACGTAAACACTGCGGCGGCACAACGCGGCACTCCGTTCGCTGCGCGCGGCGTGACGGGTGGCGTACAGGTTCTGGCGCCGCGACTTGAACTCCTGGCACTTGACGGCATCACGCTGATCGACTGATGACCACCACGCCGATCGAGGTTTCGGCGACGCGAGATCGCGAGCTGGTTCGCTCACTGATCACTGGCGACCGTTGGATTACCGCACACGCCCTGGCCGACCTTGACGATGGCGAGTTTCCTCGCACGCGCTGCTTCGTTGCGCGACGCGGCCTAACGCCGATCGCTCTCGGCATGGAGTACTCAGGATGGGCGCCGCAGCCGCTCCACCTCTACGGCGAGCCGGATGGGATCGCCACCATCTTGCAGCATGGGATTCGCCCACGCGCCGCCTGGGTGCCGACACCGATCGGTGGGAATCCGGTGCTTGATCTGATCTACGAAACCGAGAAGATCAATCCAATGCTGCGCATGGGCCTAACGCGAGCCGAGTTCGTGCCGTACACGGGGCCAGCCGCCGCACTCGTCGTTCCACTCATCCCCTCCGATGCGCCGGCGTTAAATCACCTCTACCAGTTGGGTTTCGCCGCATGGCTGCCGCCACTCGCGGTTGCCGAAGGGGTCTATCGCGGCATTCACCGCAACGGCAAGTTGGTCGCCGCGGCCGGTACCCATGTGGTCGGCCGGCGTGAGCGCATCGCCGTAGTGGGAAATGTGCTGACCGCAACTAGTGCGCGTGGCAACGGCTACGCCCACGCGAACACCTCGGCAGTAACGGATGCGCTGCTCGGATTTTGCGACGAGGTGGTGCTGAATGTACAGCGCGATAATGCGGTCGCCATCTCCGTCTACACCTCGCTCGGCTACAGCGTGAAGGCCGAATTCGAAGAGCGGCTTGTGATCCGCCGCAGTGGCATTTCGGTGCCGCGCATGCTGCGGCGCCTCTTCGGGCGCTGAGCACGAATCACGGGCACCCCAGTCCGCGCCCGAGCCCGCACGCTACGATGCCGCAGATGAGTAGTCGACCCTACGCGGTCGTTCTCGCCGGTGGCGGCGGAACCCGCCTCTGGCCCCTGAGTAGCCCGAACCGGCCGAAGCCGTTCCTACCGCTTCTACATGGGCGCAGCCCACTCGCCGTGACGCTCGAGCGACTCGCTCCACTCGTCTCTATCGACGACACCTACATCGTGGTGGCGGCGAGCCAGGTGCAGCTCGTGCGCGAATGCGCGCCGCAGATTGCCGTCAATCACATTCTTGCCGAGCCGGTCAGCCGCAACACCGGCGCGGCCGTTGCACTTGCAGTGGCGACCATCGATCGACCCGACGACGCCGTGATGCTGGTTATTCCCGCCGACCATGCGGTGCGCGACGCCGACGCCTGGCGCGTCGCGCTTGCAGCCGCAGCCGATCAGGCGAGCCGCGAAGCGGGCGCCCTCTACACACTCGGCGTGGTTCCAACGCGACCTGAGACTGGCTTCGGCTACATCGTCGCCGACGGCGAACGCGTTTCGCGCTTTACCGAGAAGCCGCAACGCGACGAGGCAGAGCGACTGATCGCCGCGGGCGCGCGATGGAACGCGGGAACCTTCGCCTGGCGCCGCGATAGCGCGCGCGCCGCACTAGAGCAATTCGCACCAGCACTGATCAACGGCATCGGCGAGTACAGCACGGTGCCAGCGGGGCCGATCGACACGTTCGTGATGGAGCCTGCCGCCGCGGCCGGGCTGGTGCGCACCCTGCCGCTCGATTGCGGCTGGAGCGACATCGGCTCGTGGGGTGAGCTGCGCGCGCATCTCCTGCCACGCACAGCAACAGAAGAGATCCGCATGGAGGCACCAGGGGGGCGTACCATTGTGATCAGCAACGAGCATGGGGTGATCGCCCTGCAACCGAACGGTGCAGCGACGATGAACCTCGAGCAGATGAGCGGCAGTGATCTGCGCGCCGCATCTGAGAGGGAGTAGGGATGGGCGTCGGCGAACCAACGAAGATCCTCTTCGGCACCGACGGTTGGCGCGCCAAAATTGGCGACGAGTTCACCTTCGAGAATGTGCGCCGACTCGCCGAAGGGGTCGCACGCGTCGTAGAAGAAGATGGCACGACCGCCAAGAGCGTCGTCATCGCCTACGACCGCCGCTTCGGCTCAGAAGAGTTTGCGATTGCTGCCGCTGAGATCCTCCTCGCGCACGGCATCCCCGTTGCCTACTCGCGCACCGATGTACCGACGCAGATGGCCTCATATGAAGTCGTGATGCGCGGCGCGGCGATGGGTATCGTCATTACCGCCAGCCACAACCCCTGGATGGATAACGGCTTCAAGGTGAAGTCGCCGACGGGCGCCGCCGCTGGGCCCGACCTGTTGAAGCGCATCGAGGCGCATGTGGCGAGCACCCGCGGACCTGAGATCGTGGGGCGACCATTCGCCGACGCCGAGGCGGCGGGGATGGTCGAACGCTACGACCCGTACCCAGGCTACAAGAAGTTCGTTGAGCGCAACCTCGACCTGAAGGCGATCGCCGCCCAGAAGATGCGCATCCTGGTCGACCCGGTCTACGGCGCAGGCGCCGGCTGGATCGGTCAACTGCTTGCGGGCGGCAACATCGTGGTTGACGAGATGCGTAGCGAGCGCAACCCCTGGTTCGGTGGCGTGAACCCTGAGCCGATTCGACCGCACATTGACCCAGTGCTCGCGCGCATGGCGGACGGCGGGTACGACATGGGAATGCTCCTCGACGGCGATGCCGACCGCGCTGGCGCTGTAGATGAGCGTGGTGTCTTCTTGCATCAGCTGCAGGTCTTCGGCCTGCTGGCGTACTACATGCTCGAACACAAGAAAGATCTCAGCCCAATCGTGAAGACGGTCAACGAGAGCTCCATGGGCGAGCGGCTCGGTGAGCGGTACAACGTCACCGTGCACGAGACGCCGGTCGGCTTTAAGTACGTCGGCCCAAAGATGATTGAGACAGGCGCATCGATGGGTGGCGAAGAGTCGGGCGGCTACGGCTTCAAGATGCACCTCCCCGAACGCGATGGCATTTTCGCCGACCTGCTCCTACTTGACCTGCTGATTCGCGAACGCGCCTTGGGGCGCCCAACGATGAGCTCAGTCATGGAACACGTCGCCTCCATCGCCGGCGCCTCGTACTACCTGCGCGTTGACGTGCACATTGATCGGGCCGCGTACCCGGCGGTGAAGGAACGCCTCGCCACCGAACTCGTTGGCAACCCGCCGAGCAGCATCGGCAGTCACGCGGTGCGCGCCGTGCCACTCACCACCAAGGACGGCGTGAAGGCCACTCGTGCGCGTCTACGCCGAGGCGACCTCTGCAGAGCTGCGCGACGAACTCCTGGTGATCGGCGAGCGACTCGCGCGCGGTTAACCCCGGCGCTACGGCGCCCCATCCCACCCGAGCAGCGCGAGGTTCCCTGCATCGAGCTGCAGCTCAAACGCTGCACCGTCGCGCAGCACCCCACGAACGCACCAGGCGAGTCGGCGCAGCACGCGCTGAGCCAACGGCTCACCAGTCCCTTCGGTAGGGAGCACCCAGGCCAACTCGGGCGTTTCATCAACGATCACGCCGCTCGGCAAGAGCGCTGCAGCGGCGCGCAGCGCTGCATCACTGCGCACCAGGCGCGCGGGCGGCGTGCCAAGGGGCGACTCCTCAATCGCCAGTCCAACGAGATCACCGTCACCGTTTAGCACCACACGTATGCCGTCACTGGGCACGGGCACGCCGCGCACTTCGCGAGCCCAGATCACAAGGGTGCGCCCGGCGGTACTTCGCACCTCAGGGCCACCCCCTGGGATCTGGAGGCCTAGCCGCATCAGCTGACGCAGCGCTCGCGCAATTGCCGCGCTCTCACTCAGCCCCGCGTCCTCTAACGCCAGGCCACTCTTCGCAATCAAGCGCAACGACCCGTCGAGTGCGCTCTCCACGCGTACGGCCTCAACGCCGTCCACACCAACAAGAACCTGGCGAACACGCTGCTCGCCACTCTCACTGCGCACCAACGTGAAAGGTCGAGCCACGAGGCTGCGCAACTCCATTGGCGTCAGGAGCTGTGCGGCGATGGTGGTAATCGACCGAACGTTCAGCCCAGCACCATCAGCGAGAGGTGCACGGCTCGGCGCAATCGCTGTACTCGGTGCACCGCAGGCAGCAACGAGGCCAACAAGAAGGGCGAGTGCCCATCGATTTCTATACATTGCGTCGCCCTCCAAGATCGGGGAGATCTGCAGACGGCGCGTGCGGCAGATGTCCGTAGCCACCCCACCACTCTGGGGTTAGGTGCGCTGGGTTGTAGGCACTTAGGAGTGCACGATCAAACGCAGCCCCCGCTGTCGCGCCATCAAGAAGAGCACGCCAGAAGGCGCGTTCAAAGCGCAGTGCGGCACCCTGCCACGCCGTACCGATATAACTCACGTAGAAGCTGTTGGGCTCGTTCGCGCCCTGGGCCTTGAGCTGGGCGATGCCAAATGCGCCAGGGAGGCGCGACGCCCGCTCGCCGTTGTGGCAGCTCGAGATGTAGACGAGCGAAGCGGCAGGTGTGCCGCGGCGCATCGCAGCGATCTCGGAGGGCAGCACGATCGGCGCACCGAGGCAGAGCCCGCCATCGG
The DNA here is from genome assembly GCA_009919365.1 of bacterium. Next base: position 3,314 of record RGBZ01000019.1, on the reverse strand, counting down.
CGCGAAAGCCACCGGCACGGCTGTCGCTCTTGGTATCCCAGTAGAGGTCGCCATGGCTGTGCACATAGAAGGCGGCCGATGATGCGCCGGCAGCCGCGGCGCGGCGCGTGAAGGTTGGCCCAACCGCTCCACCAACCTCCCAGCCGAGTGTTGAAAGTGCGGTGCGCGCCTCGCGCGCAAGGCGATCGGGAAAGGTGTTCGTTGTGCCGGTGCATGCTTCAGCGAAGGCGGTGCGATTGGCGAAGACTGCGGCGCTCTCGGCGGGTGGTGCGAGGGTGATTGCTGCGGCGAGGAGAACTGCTCCGACCATGCTCCCTCCAGATTTCGAGCGGGGGCGAGGGCAGAGGCGCACTCTCGCATCAGGCGCGTATCGGCCGCGTCTGCATAGCCAATAGGTAGGTGATAAAGTCCCCGCAGCAACGCCGCGTGGACGCGAAGCTGGTGAGATTCCAGCACTGTCCCGCAACGGTTATTGGGAGTGGTTCCCATAAGTCCGGTCGCCGGACACGCGGCATAAAAAGCTTAGGCCCTCGAGGCAAGGGAGGAAGCAATGACTGCTTTCGTTCGCGCGCACCAGTTTTCGTTCACCACACTCCTGCTCGCCGCAGCACTTGTTGCCGGCGCTTGTGGCGGAGATGTCACCAACTCGCTGGAACCAGCCCCATCAATTCCCACAAGCGATCAACCCTTCCCGCGCACCGTCATCGATGACGCGAGCATCGAGGTCACGATCGCAAGTGAACCGCAACGCATCGTCGCCCTCACCCCCGCTAGTGTTGAGGCGCTGGCCGCCTGGGGTCTGAGCGATCGCGTTGTTGCCGTTGCCGCATGTACCTGTCTCCCGTCAGCACTCGCAACGCGACCGCAGGTGGCGGACTACACCGGCACCAACGTTGAAGCGATCATTGCTCTCAACCCCGATCTCGTTTTCGTTGGCGGTTCTGGATTCACCCCCGACGATGACGGCCGCCCCCGCGGTGATCCTGCTCGGCGATGCCGCCTACGGCGTAACCGCGGAGGCGGTCGCGGCACGGCCAGGATGGGGAACGATCCCCGCCGTGGTGAGCGGCGCCATTCGTCCAATCGATGGTGACCTCGTCTCCATTCCAGGGCCACGCATCGCCGAGGCGTTCCGCGCCATCGTCGCGCAGTTACACCCAACGATCACCCTTCCATAGCGATGGGAGTACGCCGGATCACGCCCCTCTCGCTCGCGGCACTCGCGCTCGTTGCAATTGGTGCGATCGGCTTCGGCGTCGCGAACATTGCGCCGCTTGATGTGCTGGCAATCATTGGGAAGAGCCTCTTCGGCCTGCCTGTGAGCGCCGAGCTCAGCGCTGGCGCAACGTCGATCGTGATGGAGATTCGCCTGCCGCGGATCCTCGCCGCGATCGCGGTGGGTGCGGCGCTCGCAACGTCGGGTGCCGCGTTTCAGTCGCTGCTGCGCAACCCACTCGCCGATCCGTATGTGCTCGGCACCAGCAGCGGCGCAGCGCTCGGCGCAGCGATCGCCTTCCTTCTGCCGCTGACCGGTATCGCTTGGGAGCTCGGCGGCGTACAGCTCGCGGCATTCGTTGGTGCACTCGCCTCGGTGGCGCTGGTCTGGCGCATCGCCGGAGTCGGCAGCGGCGAAGAGCGCATCGCCAGCGTGTTGCTCGTCGGCTACGCGGTCGCCTCACTCCTTGCGGCAGCGCTCTCGCTGGTGATGCTTGCGAGTGGCGCGAATCTGCGCGCGATCTTCGGCTTCTTGCTTGGAGGACTCGACGGTGTCACCTGGCCACGCCTCGCCGCCGCCGCCGTGCCGATCGCGCTCGCTACGCTGCTCCTCGCTCGACGCGGCCGTGCCCTCGCCGCCTTCCTGCTCGGCGATGAGGGTGCGACGCATCTCGGCATCGATGTGCGCCGCGAGCGCCGCATTGCCGTTGCCCTTGCCACGCTCGCCACGGCCTCGGCCGTTGCCCTCGCCGGCCTCGTTGGTTTTGTTGGTCTCGTAGTGCCGCACCTTGCACGCCTCGCCGTTGGCTCCGACCCTCGCGCCGTGCTGCCCCTCTCGGCGATTGGTGGAGCACTTCTTCTACTGCTCGCCGACACCGTCGCTCGCACGATTGGCGTTCCGGTTGGCGTGATCACCGCCCTGATCGGCGCACCGTTCCTGCTCTGGCTGCTGCATCGCGCTCGTGCCGGGTACGCCCTATGAGCGCCAACATCAACGACACCGCACCGTACGAACTGCTCGGCGCGCACGACCTGCGCGTCGACCTTGATAGCACCACCATCCTGCAGGACGTCTCCCTCAGCATCGGACCAGGGGAGCGTGTCGCCATTGTTGGCCCGAATGGCGCCGGCAAGACCACGCTGATGCGCGCACTGAGCGGCGCAGTCTCCGCAACCTCTGGCGAGGTCATCCTCTGCACCGAGCCGATCCAGAACCTCTCGCGCGAAACAATCGCGCGCTCGATCGCCGTGGTGAGCTCCGACATCGCACTCCCATTCGCCACGCGCGTTGAAGAGCTCGTTGCACTCGGTCGCATCCCACACGGCCGCGGCCCCGGTGGACCAAGCGAGCACGATCGCGAGCGCGCCAACGCCGCCATCGAGCGAGTTGGTGCAACGCACCTTCAGCGCCGTGATGTGCGCACCCTCAGTGCCGGAGAACGGCAGTTGGCCGCCATCGCCATGGGCCTAGCGCAAGAGACGCCGATCCTTGCGCTCGATGAGCCAACGGCACACCTCGACCTGCGTCACCGCATGGAGATCGCCGATTTGCTCAGCAGTCTCGCCGGCGATGAAACCATCATGAAAACTAAACGAACCATCGTGGCAATCTTTCACGAGCTCGATATCGTGCGTGATGGATTCTCACGCGTGATCCTTCTCTCCAACGGCACGATTGCCGCGGATGGCACGCCAAAAGAAGTGTTGACCGCCGAGCGCATCAGTGCGGCGTGGGGGATTCCCCTGGAGCGAGCGGCGCGCCAGGCGCGCAACGGATGCTCAATCGGGTAGCCAAGGTCGAGGTAGGCGTTCTCGAACACATTCAGGTCGAGCTCGAGGCCTACGAGCCGATCAGGGGGGCCGCCAGCGGCGACCTCATCCATGAGGGCGCGCTTGCCAATGAACGACGGCTTGTCGAGGTCAACGAGTCGGTCGAAGCCGATCTCGTATGGCGACACCGCCTGGCTCGGATGATGTGCCGTTCGCGAGGAGAAGTAGTCGACGCCAGCCATGATCAGACCCGCCTCGAGTCGGGCGACGTCGAGCGCCTCCATGCCGGCAACACGCAGGGTGTGCGCCTCGCCAGCTTTGATCAGCGC
>RGBZ01000180.1 GCA_009919365.1 bacterium | reverse complement strand
CATGTTGAAAGGATCGGTACTGGTGACCTACGCCGCGCTTGCTGCCGCTGAGTTCGTGCGCGGCGTCGGCCTGATCGCCTCTGGGGCACTGACCTATGGCCTCCTTGGCGGCGCACTGCCGGCCGAAGGGGGCTACGACCGCCTCGTCGCCTACGCCTCATTCGCGACGATCGCCCTCGGGGCGCTCGACCTTCTTCTTCTGGGGGCCATTGCGGTACGAACCGTCGGTGGGGGCCGACCCCCGCGTGCCCAGATCTTCGTAAGCCTGGGGCTCTCCGTGCTCCTGATCCTGGCTGGCGGCCCCCTTGCGCCGCAGGTCGCCATGCTCGGGCTGAGCACGCTCCTGGCCCTCGCGATTCGGCAGGGGGGCGCCACGGGGACGGCGAACGGCTAGACTCCCCCGCATGGTTGGACCCGTCTACCTCACGGAATCTGGGAAGGCTGCACTCGAAGCCGAGCTGCATGACCTGATCCATTCACAGCGCCCAGCGGTGATCGCACGCATCAAGGCGGCCAAGGAGCTGGGTGACCTGCGGGAAAATGCCGACTACGAGATCGCCCGGAACGAGCAGTCGTTCATCGAGGGGAAGGTCTTGGAGATCGAAGAGAAGCTGCGCAATGCCGAAATCATCGACGAGAACGCCAGCACCGACGAGGTTGCCCTCGGCTCCACCGTCACCGTGACCGCAGAGCGCAAAAGTCACGACTATCTGATCGTTGGCTCGACCGAGGCTGATCCGAGCGGCGAGCCACCGAAGATCTCCAACGAGAGCCCACTCGGCAAGGCACTCATCGGACGCAAAGTTGGCGACAAGGTCGTCGTTACCCTGCCGAACGGCAACGAGATCAACTACACCATCAAGAAGATCTCCTAGCCCCCGGAGCGCGCGAGCGCCATGAGCACCACAATCACATCAACTGATCTCGCCGATCTTGATCGTGCGATGGATCGTGAACTCCTGATCGGCAACGGGCTCGGCGGCTATACCACCAATGCTTTGGGCACGCGCCGATGACGAATGGTTGCCGCTCTTTAGCTTTGAGATGGGGCCGGGTCACTTCTCGCCCCAGCTCGGTGCGCCACTGCACCAGGTTTCGGTTGGTGTGGGTGGCGTCACCAAAGAGTGGAGGCTCCCTGTCGGGAGACTTACTGAGCGACTCTCAGCAATCAACGGCGCGAACGCCGTGCTGCTTACGCTGCACCTCGATGCGGCGGCTACGGTGGGCATCGATCTACTGCTACGCCTCACCGCAACCGCGCATGACCACCACGACGCGCTGATTGGTGATCTGGCGTGCGCCGAGACACACGTGAGCGAGAGTGCGAAGCAGGGCTCATGGCGAATGGGCGCCGAGTGGCCCGAGGTGCAGGTGCGCTGCGATGGCGGTGCACTCTCGCCCGACGCTGGGGTTGTTCGTGGCCTCTTCCATCGGCACGACGCGGCACGGGTCGAGGCCGACCGATCCGATTACGCCGCTCCGCTGCGCTGGAGCGTGCGGCTCGAGCCTGGCGAAAGCGCTTCGCTACTGGTTGCAACGGAGGGTGGTGGCATCGGCCGGCCGCCGGCCGATCTCTTCGATGCGATGGCGAGCGGCGGTGGTGCGGCACTCCTTGCCGAAGGCGAGGCGCGCGATCGCGAACTGCTTACGCGTGCGCAGTCGGTTGGTGACGGCGCCGATGCCGCAATCGCCGCGAGCAACGCGCTACAGGCGCTCGTTCTTGCTGCCGATGACTTCATCGTTCGTCGACGCATTCCTGCGAAGCCCGGACCAGCGGATCCGGCAGCGCCACTCGGCTGGTCGGTGATCGCGGGCTACCCCTGGTTCAACGACTGGGGGCGCGACACGGCGATCGCCCTGCGCGGACTAACGCTGGCAACCGGTCGGCCAGAGATTGGCGCCACGGTGCTGCGCTCGTTCGCACCATGGGTGCGCCGAGGGCTGCTGCCAAACAACTTCCCCGATCGCGTCGATGAG
>RGBZ01000179.1 GCA_009919365.1 bacterium | reverse complement strand
GCAGGTCTTGCTGTTCGGGAGGTCACCTTCGGAAGGGATCGCGCAGGCGCAGAACATCTTCGTCACGGTGCGCAGCTGCACGTGCACCTCGATGCCGATCACCGCATGCCAGGTCATGCCGCCACCCCACGTACCTTGGCAACGAACCGACCGATGCGCACCAGCGCCTCGCGTAGGTTCTCTTCCGAGGTGGCGTAGCAGATGCGCACATGCCCAACGCCGCTGGCGCCGAACGAGGAACCTGGGATCACGGCAACACGCTCTTCGGTCAGAAGTCGCTCGGCGAAGGCCTCATCGGTCAGACCGGTTGAGCGAATGTCGGGGAAGGCGTAGAAGGCGCCCTGTGGCGCACCGGTTGGCAACTTGAGAGCGGCGAGGCCATCGAGCACGATCGTGCGGCGTCGCGCATAGGCGGCGCGCATCTCTTCGAGCGCCGGCTCACCGTTGGTGAGCGCCTCAAGGGCGGCATCTTGCGCAATCGTTGGTGCGCTCATGATCGCGTACTGGTGAATCTTGACCAGCCCCGCCACAATCTCCTTCGGGGCGCAGAGGAACCCGACGCGCCACCCTGTCATTGCGTACGACTTCGAGAAGCCGCCGATCAGGATGGTGCGCTCACGCATCCCTGGGTAGGCCGACATGGCGCGGTGCGCTGGACCCTCGTAGACGAGTCGGTCATAGATCTCGTCGCTAATCACAACCAGGTCGCGTGCGACGGCGATCTTGGCGAGCGCCTCGCGCGTCGGCTCGTCGAGGGTTGCCCCCGTCGGATTCGACGGATAGCCGAGGAAGAGCGCCTTGGCGCTCACTGCGGCTGCATCAACGGTCTCAGCGTGGAGGCGCCAGTTATCGCTCGCGCTTGTCGCTACTGGAACGGCGGTGCCGCCAGCGAAGACGACCGCAGGGAGGTACGCCACATACGACGGCTCTGGGAGCACGATTCGATCACCCGCACCGATGATGCCGCGAACGGCGAGGTCGACCGCCTCGGAGGCCCCGATCGTCACGATAATCTCGCTCTCTGGGTCGTAGCTCACTCCTGAGCGGTCCTGGATTTTTGCAGCGATGGCGCGACGCAGTTCGATCGTGCCGTAGTTCGATGTGTAGTGGGTGCGCCCGGATCGCAAGCTCGTCACCGCTGCCTCGACGATGTGCGCAGGGGTGTCGAAGTCGGGCTCCCCCACGCCGAGGCTGATCACGTCGCTCATCGTTGCGGCGATGTCGAAGAAGCGTCGGATGCCAGAGGGCGGCACCGCATGGACGCGATCGGCCAGAGCGCGCCTCGCGAAGTTGCTCATGCAGCACCTCCACCGAGCTTGGCGAGGTCATGCGGCGCGACGGCGCGCCATGCTGCGGTGGCTGTCAGCGCCTCGTACCCCGCTGAGATGCTGAGAAGCTCAGCTTCCGACCATGGCTTTCCGATCAGTTGCAGGCCTACCGGAAGGTTCTCGGAGAGGCCGCACGGGATGCTCACCCCTGGGAGCCCAGCCATGTTCGCTGGCAAGGTACAGGCATCAGCGAGGTACATGGAGACTGGATCGCTCATCTTTGCGCCGAACTTCCAGGCGACCTGTGGGCTTGTCGGAGCAACGATGGCGTCAAAGCCCGCAGCCCAGATGCGATCAAAGTCGCGCGCGATGAGGGTGCGTACCTTCTGCGCCTTCACGTAATAAGCATCGTAGTACCCGGCGGAGAGTGCGTAGGTGCCAAGCATGATGCGCCGCCGCACCTCGGGACCAAACCCGCGGCCGCGCGTCTCGAGATAGCCGTTCAGCAGGTCGCCACCGCCGTGCTTCGATGCGCCGTAGCGAATGCCGTCGTACCGGGCGAGGTTCGCCGAGGCCTCTGCTGGGGCAACGATATAGTAGGTCGCAAGCGCATGCTCGGTGGTTGGGAGGCTCACCTCCTCAACGATTCCGCCCGCCGCTTCGAGGGCGGCAACGGCGTCGCGAACAGCACGCTCCACGCCAGCCTCCATGCCGGCGACGAAGTACTCCTTCGG
>RGBZ01000178.1 GCA_009919365.1 bacterium | reverse complement strand
GTTCTCAATCAGCAACAGGATGGGGGAGCCGAGCGTTTCACCATGTCGCACGCCGCTGCGAATGCGCGCGCGGTCTTGCTCAATCGTTTGGCGGGCGCCGCGGCCGTAGCCGCCCTGGCGTCGACGCATATCAACCTCGAGGCCGGCTTCGGTGAGCGGCACGCCCGCAGGCATGCCTTCAACAATGACGCCGAGCTCTGGTCCGTGTGACTCGCCGGCCGTCAAGAATCGAAATGCCATGATCTCCCCCCTTACCTCTGCGTATGACCCGCAGCAGCGTCAAACGCTGCGCGCATCACCTCTAGTGGGGCCGGTCGCCCCGTCCACAGCTCAAATGCCGTTGCACCCTGCAGCAGCAACATCTCACGCCCATCAATCGCCTCGGCACCCGCGGCGCGTGCCGTGCGTACGAGTGCCGTCTCGCCTGGCGCATACACCACGTCAATCACGTACTGACCGGCGCGGAATGCCGTCGCGGGGAGCGGCAGCGCACCGTCGTTCAGGCCAAGCGTGGTGGCATGAACAACAAGTCCCGCAATCTGTGCCTCCTCAACAAGGAGCCCTTCGTGCCACGGCGCGGCACGCACCGATAGGTGTGGCGCGGACTTGCGAACTTCGGCAACGAGCCGCTCAGCACGAGCCAAGTGTCGATTCGCGATTGAAAGTTGTGCGATGCCAGCAGTCACGAGCGCGGCGATCGCCGCCTTCGCTGCGCCGCCAGCACCGAGCACCAGCGCATGCCGTGGGGTGCGGCGCCCGTCAAGCAGGCCATCGAGCGCGCCTCGGAAGCCCGCCGCATCAGTATTGCGCCCGACGAGTCGGCTCCCAGCGCGGGTGATGGTGTTGACCGCACCAATCTGCACGGCGTCGTCGGTGAGGGAGTCGAGGAGCGACGCAATCTTCTCCTTGTGCGGCACCGTGACGTTCGCCCCCATCACGAGCGGGTCGGCGCGCAGTTCGGCAACGACGCGCGCCAAATCTGCAGGCGCCACATCCATGGCCTCATACCGAACCGGCAGGCCGATCGAATCGAACGCCGCCTGCTGGAATACGGGCGAGAGGCTGTGCTCCACGGGATGGCCCAAGAGCAGAATGCGTCGCCCGCTCATGCTGCCGCCCCAATTCGGACCAGGTCGTCATAGAAGGTTGGGTAGCTCACGGCCGCAGCACCCGGGTCATCGACCGAAACGGCAGCGCCGCTCACCAGGCCTGCGATCGCAAAGGTCATCGCCAGGCGGTGGTCGCCGAGCGACTCGGTCAAACCAGCCGACGGTCGGCCGCCGCCCACGAAGTGCAGGTCGTCGCCCGTCACCGAAACGTTCAGTCCGAGCGCTCCAAGTCCGGCCGCAACGCCAGCGATGCGGTCACTCTCTTTCGCTCGCAGTTCGCCCGCGCCGCGAATGCTGGTTGCGCCGGTCGCCATGGCGGCCGCCAACGAGAGGATTGGCACCTCATCAATGGCCAACGCTACGTCGGTCGGTGTCATGTCGATGCCGCGGAGAGCGGCGCTGCGGACGCGCAGGTCGCCAACTGGCTCACCCGAGGCGTCATCGGCGGCAGGGAACTCGTCGATGCGCGCTCCCATGCGCTGCAACAGATCAATGGCATGCCGTCTGGTGGGGTTCAGTGAGACGCCGCGAATGAGCAGATCCGCATCAGGGTGCAGGCTCCCCGCCACGAGCCAGAAAGTGGCCGACGACGGGTCACCAGGGATGGTTACCAGAGGAAGGGCCGAAAGCTCGCCCGAGGCAATCGCAACAGTCGTTCCACTTGAATCACGCGTCGTTCGCAGCGAAGCGCCACGAGCCACGAGCATGCGCTCCGAGTGATCGCGGGTGGCGACCGCCTCGCGATAGGTGCTCTCGCCAGATGCTGCGAGGGCAGCAAGCAGCACACACCCCTTTACCTGTGCACTTGGTGTTGCTGGTGCCCAGTGTGTGCCGCGCAAAGCTCCACCGGTAATGGTGAGTGGCGCGCGGGTGCCCGAATCGCCCGACCCGCTGACAACCGCACCCATGGCGGCGAGTGGCTCAAGAACGCG
>RGBZ01000177.1 GCA_009919365.1 bacterium | reverse complement strand
GATGCCGCTCGACGACCAGGCGCCGCCCTGATCCCATGGGCCCATGAACATCAAGAAGAGGCGCACCGCATCGGCGCCGTGTCGGCTGACAAGTTCGTCGGGGTCTTGCACGTTGCCGCGCGACTTCGACATGCGTTCACCGTCGGCGCCAAGGATCTGCCCCTGATTGAAGAGGCGCGTGAACGGCTCTGATTCGCCGATCAAGCCAAGGTCGCGCATCGCCTTGGTGAAGAAGCGCGAGTAGAGCAGGTGCATTACGGCGTGTTCGGCACCACCGGTGTACTGGTCGACGGGGCACCAGGCGTCAACGAGCTTGCGATCAACAGGGCCGAGTTCGTTCTTTGGCGCGAGGTAGCGATACCAGTACCACGACGAATCGACGAAGGTGTCCATCGTGTCGGTCTCGCGCTGGCCAGGGCCGCCGCACTTCGGGCAGGGCACGTTGAGCCACGCGGTGGCGGTCTTCAGTGGCGACTCGCCCGTCGCCTTGAAGTCGACGTCGTCAGGAAGCGTGACGGGCAACTGATCCACTGGCACGCCAACGGGGCCGCAGGTTTCGCAGTGAATGATTGGGATCGGTGTCCCCCAGTAGCGCTGGCGACTGATCAGCCAGTCGCGCAGACGGTAGGTGACCTTCTTCTCGCCCGTCTTGGTGCTGGTGAGGTGAGCGATCGCCTTGGTGAGTGACTCTGGCCAGGCGGCACCGTTCCAGGCTGGGCTGTTCACGGCGACGGCGACACCCTCTGCTTTTTCCACGTAAGGGAGCGGTACGTCGCTTGGTGTAGCGGCAAGGTCTGCTGGTGCAACGACGGGAACGATCGGCAGGCCGAACTGCTGGGCGAACTCATAGTCGCGCTCGTCGTGTGCTGGCACCGCCATGATCGCGCCCGTGCCGTAGCCGGCGAGCACGTAGTCGGCGATCCAGACCGGAATCTGCTCGCCGTTCACTGGGTTAATGGCAAACGCGCCGGTGGCGACGCCGCTCTTCTCTTTTGTGGTGGTGAGCCGGTCAATCTCGGTCTTGCGCTTTGTCGCCTCGATGTAGGCGGTGACGGCGACGCGCTGCTCTGGGGTGGTGATGGCCTCGACGAGCTCATGCTCTGGTGCGAGCACCATGAAGGTCGCGCCGTAGAGCGTGTCGGGGCGAGTGGTGAAGACGCGCAACTTCTCACCGCCGGCATGATGTGCCGCCGGCGCAACGGTGAAGTCGACCTCGGCACCTTCGGAGCGGCCGATCCAATTGGTCTGCATCGTGCGAATCGGCTCTGGCCAGTTGAGCCCCTCATAGGAGAGCAGCTCATCGGCGTAGTCGGTGATCTTGAAGAACCACTGCGTTAGGTCACGCTTGGTGACGGGAGTGGAGCAACGCCAGCAGACGCGATCAACGCCTTCGACCTGTTCGCGCGCAAGCGTGACCTGGCACGACGGGCACCAGTCGACCGGCGCCTGCTTGCGATACGCGACACCCTTCTCGTAGAACTTGAGGAAGATCCACTGGTTCCAGCGGAAGTAGACTGGATCACAGGTGACAACTTCGCTCTTCCAATCAAAGGCAGCGCCCATGCTGCGCAGCTGGCGGCGCATGTTCTCCATGTTGGCGTAGGTCCACTCGCGCGGATGAATGTTGCGCTTGATCGCCGCGTTCTCGGCGGGGAGGCCGAAGGCATCAAAGCCGACCGGATAGAAGACATTGAATCCCTGCATGCGCTTGTAGCGCGCGATCGCGTCGGTCGGCGTCTTTACGTACCAGTGTCCAATGTGCAGGTCGCCCGATGGGTATGGCCACATCGTGAGCAGGTAGTAGTTGGGCTTGCTCGTGTCGGTGAGGTCGGTGGTGTGGAGTCCGAGCTCTTCCCAGCGGCGCTGCCAGCGCGGCTCAATCTCGGTCGGGTCGTACCGCTCGAGTCGCTCGTCTTGCTCAGCCACGGGTGGGGCTCCTCTCCTTCCGAAGCGCGCCATTCGGCGGCTTGGTGGAGCTAAAGGGATTCGAACCCTTGACCTCTTGCATGCCATGCAAGCGCTCTACCAACTGAGCTATAGC
>RGBZ01000176.1 GCA_009919365.1 bacterium | reverse complement strand
ACGGCGCGATATGACGACTTCTAAGCGCCGCTCGTTCCGGGAGCCGTCGCTGCTCACGAAGATCCTGCTGCAACTTGCGGCCATCGGGATCCTGATCACCGTGCTCTTCCCAATCATTTGGGTCTTTAGCGTCTCGCTCTCGCCACTGAACCTGATCCGTCCAGACGGGCTCAACCTGATCCCGAAGGATGCGACGCTTGAGGCATACCTCCAGGTGATTGATCGCCCAACGGGCAACCCGGTGAGCTTCATTGAACTGGCCTTCAACTCCATGAAGATTGCTGGCGGCACGGCGCTGGCCAGCGTTGCGCTCGGCGTGCTCGCCGCCTACCCACTCAGCCGCCTCGCATTCAGGGGGCGCACCTTCATCATGTTGGTGATCCTTGGTGTGTTGATGCTTCCAGCCGTCGCCACGCTCGCACCACTCTTCGTCACCCTCAACGGCATCAAGCTCAACCTGCCGATCCTTGGTGCGTTCAACCTGCGCAACTCGCAGCTCGGCGTCGGCATCGCCATCGTCTCGGGCTCACTCCCATTCGCCATTTGGAACCTGAAGGGCTACCTCGACACGATTCCGCGCGAGCTCGAAGAGGCCGCCGCCGTTGATGGTGCATCGCAAGCGCGCATCTTCCGCAGCATTGTGCTCCCGCTTGCGCTGCCAGCGATCGCCGTGACCGGTTTCCTTGGGTTCATTAGCGGCTGGACCGAGTTCTACTACTCCTGGATGTTCCTCACGCAGCCCCGCGACTTCACGTTGGCGATGGCGCTCTCGGCGATGACCGGCACCTATGCGTCGGCGATTCCATGGCCGCTCGTCTCTGCCTTCTCGATCATGCTCACACTGCCGCCAGCGATTGTGTATCTGCTGAGCCAGCGATTCATTACGGGCGGACTCGCGGTCGGCTCGGTTAAGGGGTGAGTTCGCAACGGCCCGCGGGGCCCAACACGCCAGCATGGGTGCGCGACGCCGTCTTCTATCAGATCTTCCCCGACCGATTCGCACGCTCGGCGCGAACACAGCCACCAGGCCCACTCGAAGCCTGGGACGCAGCGCCAACGCATCATGGATTTAAGGGCGGCGATCTTCGCGGTATTACGGAGCGACTCGGTGAGCTGCAGGAGCTTGGCATCACCGCACTCTATTTGTGCCCAATCTTTTCGAGCGCATCAAACCATCGCTATCACACGTATGACTACTTCAACGTAGATCCGATGCTTGGGGGTAACGAGGCGCTGCGTGAACTACTGGATGCGGCGCATGCGCGCGGCATGCGCGTGATTCTTGATGGCGTCTTCAATCATGCAAGCCGTGGCTTCTGGCCATTCCACCATGTACTCGAGAACGGTGCGCAGTCACCCTACGTTGATTGGTTCTACACCGACGAGGCGTTCTTGCGCGGTCGGCTGGCGCCTCGACGTGCCAGAGGAGATTGATGATGAGGGCTTCTGGCAGGAGTTCCGCACGCGCGTTCGCGCGATTAACCCTGAGGCGTACACCGTTGGTGAGATTTGGAAGCGCGCTGACGCGTGGCTTACTGGCGATCGGTTCGACGCGGTGATGAACTACCCGCTCACCGAGGCGATTCTCGGGTACGCGGGTAGCGGGCGACTTGCGAGAGATCTGGGCGACCATAACGACACGTACAAGCGACCAGAGCTGGATGCGGCGCAGTTCGCGGAGAAGCTTACCGAGATCATGGGCTGGTATCACCCAGCAACCACTGCGGTGCAGCTGAACCTGCTCGGCTCCCACGACACTCCGCGCCTGCGCAGCATCGTGGGCGGCAGTGCGGCTGCGGCACAACTCGCAACGCTCCTGCAGCTCGCCCTACCAGGGGCGCCGTGCATTTACTACGGCGACGAGTTGGGAGCACTCGGCGCGAATGATCCAGCAAACCGCGGCCCGTTCCCGAAGGACCTGACGGCGATTGATGCTGGCGCAGCGGCGTTCCGCGCGTTTGTTCGTGGCGCAGTAGCGGCGCGGCATGAGCACGTCGTGCTCCGTTCCGGTGCCCTGCGCGTCGTGCACGCCGAGGGACCGGTGCTGGTGTTTGAGCGCAGCG
>RGBZ01000175.1 GCA_009919365.1 bacterium | reverse complement strand
AAAGGAGGCGCGCGCCTGGACCATTCGCCAGGGCTGGACCGCCCCGCAGGCGGCCGGCGTCATTCACACCGACTTCCAGCGCGGCTTCATCAAGGCCGAAATTGTCTCGTTTGATGACCTCGTCGCCAACGGAAACATGAACGCCGCCAAGGCCGCCGGCAAGGTGCGCATGGAGGGCAAGGAGTACGTCATGCGCGATGGTGACGTTGTGGAGTTCCGATTCAACGTTTAGCGCTTGATCGCGAACCTTCCTCCACCAATCCGCCGAATACGTCCCGCCATGACCAAGACATCCGCGTGCTTCATCACCGAGCCTTCGGTGAGTCTCGTGAGCGCCACTAACTCTATTGTAGATTTGGACCCCGAGCCAAGCGCCACAAGAATGCGTCGGCACTGCTCAGACCGCAGTGATTCCTCGAGGCTTCGCATGGTTGAGGTGATTGGCAACCGTGAAACCGTTTAGCGACAGGTGATCCCGTTCGCTTGGGCGAACGTGTAGGTCGTATCCAGCGGATCAATCGGTGTTGGCACGCCCGTAGGTACTCGTGCGCCACCAGCCTTGGCCGGCGCACTGACCGCGAGCGCCGCCTTTGCCCAATCAATGTTGCTCGCTACACCCGTCTCCAATTCAGGGACGGTGACGAACTGGAAGCCGCGGCCGGCGTAGTTCTCAATGACGGCGGCGAGCAGCTTCACCGTTTGCGCCGTGTACGGATTCACATGGCCGAGCACATTGATCTTGTCGCCGTTCGCCTTGGTCGCATTCTTGAACGAGGAGGCGGTTCGGCTGTAGGCCCGCCCTTTCTTGCAGACTGGTGCGGTGTCGGCGAAGGTGTTCGTCCACATTGAGAGGGTTAGCCCAAGCGATTGTGCAATGCTGCGGACGCCGTTATTCCACGCGCCACCTGGTGGTCGCCAGTACTTCACATACGGAATCTTGTTCGCCTTCGCAATGGTGACCCACCCACCAAGCTCTGCGACGACACCGGCGCGGCCCTGTGCGGTGAGGCGCTTGGTCAGACTCACGTGATTAACGGTGTGATTTGCGATCGGAATCCCTGCGTCACCGATTGCCTTCCAGAGATTTGGGAACTTGCGCAGCGACTTGCCGGTGGGGAAGAAGGTGATCGGCGTCTGCGTGGCTACGGCAATCGCGACCGCCTGGCGAATGTGGAGCTCGCTGTCGCCATCATCAAAGGTAAGTGCGACCTGCTTGGCCGAGCTGCCTGAGGCGCTCGCGGGCGCAATGAGCGCAGCGACCAGCGCAGCAACCATGAAGAGCGGTCGAAGGGTGCGCATACGGGACTTCATCGTCGGAGCGTAGCACCGGGGGATACACTGCCGCACATGCCTACCGCCCCAATTCGCTACCTGACCGAGGCCGATGTGCTCGCGCTGCTCCCCTCTATCGAGGTGCAGATCGGCCTCGTGGAAGGGGCCTTGCGCGCCGTGGCAACGGGCACCGCCCATCAGCCACCGAAGGTGCCACTCAACCTCGGCGTCGGTGCCCCCTTTGCTCACGCCATGCCCGCCGCCATCGACCTCGCCGCTGGCCGCGTCGCTGGCGCGAAGTGGATTAGCGGGGGAGGCGCCGCCGGCATCGGCGGGGTGGTGCTCGTGGAGCGCCCGAAGGCGGGCGGCCTGCGCGGCATCGTTGCCGCTGGCGAGCTGACCGCCGCACGAACCGCCGCGGTCTCGGGTGCGGGCCTGCGCATTGCCCCACCAAGCACGGCGGCCGCGACAGATGGCGCCCCATATAAGGGAGCAATCATTGGCGGTGGGTTGCAGGCGGCCACGCACCGCGCCGTGCTCGCCGCGCTCCATCCAGCGATCACCGTTGCCTTCTATTCGCGTCGCACGGCTGCTGAGCTGCCACTGCGGGCTGGCGATCGTGTCGCTGAGTCGGTAAACGATGCCATTCGCGGCGCCGACATCATTGTCACCGCGGCAGCATTTGACACCCCACCACGCCCAATTGACGTGAAGTTGATTGAGCCAGGCGCCACCCTGCTCGTGATTGATTACGCGGCAACCATTAGCGCTGGCATCATCGCCGCACTCAGCGCCCGC
>RGBZ01000174.1 GCA_009919365.1 bacterium | reverse complement strand
CGGCGCCGAGGCGGCGCTACTCCCGAAAGGCTCCACCCTCGTTGCCCTCTTGACCCCGGGCGCGAACGACGACCTGCTCCCAGCGCTGAAAGAGCGCGGCCTCACCGCCCTCGCCCTCGAGCTCGTGCCGCGCATCAGCCGCGCGCAGTCCATGGACGTGCTCTCCTCGCAAAGCGGCGTGGCTGGCTACAAGGCGGTGCTGGTTGGCGCGAGCGCGCTCGACAAGTTCCTGCCGATGTTGACCACCGCCGCAGGCAGCATCGCCCCCGCCAAGACCTTTGTGCTCGGTGCTGGCGTTGCCGGCCTCCAGGCCATTGCCACGGCGCGACGTCTCGGCGCAGTAGTGAGCGCCTTCGACGTGCGTTCTGCCGCGGGTGAGCAGGTGCGCTCGCTTGGCGCACAGTTCGTTGAGCCCGCAGCAAAGGCCGAGGGGACCGGCGGCTACGCCCGCGCTCAGACCGAGGATGAGGCGGCGCAGAACGCCGCGATCATCGCCGACCACATCAAGAGCCAAGACCTGGTGCTAACGACCGCCCTGATCCCTGGGCGCAAGGCGCCAATTCTCGTCACCGATGCGATGCTTGCAAGCATGCGACCAGGATCTGTTGTGCTTGACCTCGCCGCCGAATCGGGTGGCAACGTTGAGGGTTCCGTTCCCGGCGAGACGGTGGTGCGCCACGGCGTGCAGCTGATCGGCGTCGCCAACATCGCCGCGTCGGTTCCACTCCATGCCAGCCAAATGTTCTCTACCAACGTGCGCACGCTCTTGACGCACCTGAGCGGCGAGAACGGCGCACTGAACGTCAACGCCGCCGATGAGATCACCGGGCCGATGCTCGTGGTCCATAACGGCGCCGTGCCGGTGAAGGCATCATGACCGCGCTGCTGACCGCACTCGGTGCAGCCGCAGCGCTTATTGCAGCAACATCTGGAGGCGCTCCGACCGCGGCAGCGCCAACGACGCTGATCGATGCGCAGATCGTTGAGGTCTACGTCTTCCTGCTCGCTGCATTCACCGGCTTCCAGATCATCACGAAGGTGCCGCCGCTCCTGCACACACCGCTCATGGCGGCCACGAATGCGATCTCGGCGATCAGCCTCGTCGCCAGCATCGTGATTGCGGGCGCTGAGCGACCACTCTTCATCAACATCATGGGCGCGATTGCGGTAGCGGCCGCAACGATCAATGTGGTTGGCGGATTCGTCATTACCGACCGCATGCTGAAGATGTTCAAGAAGACGGAGGCGCCAAAGTGATCGATCAGCAGATCGGCGCACTCTTCGTGCAGATCGCCTACATCGGCGCTTCGGCGGCGTTCATCCTCGGCCTCCGCGGCCTAACGAAGCCCGACACCGCGCGCCGCGGCATGCAGTTGGCAGCGTTCGGAATGTTGCTCGCCATCATTGGCACCCTGTTGAACCACGAGATCGTCAGCTACCAGTTCATCATCATCGGCCTCGTGGTTGGTAGTGCCATCGGTCTACCGATGGGCTTGCTTGTACCGATGACCGCCATGCCACAACGTATCGCTGTCAGCCACATGTTCGGTGCCCTTGCGGTGACGCTCGTTGGCATCGCCGAGTTCTTGCATAGCCGAGAGTATGCAGGCGGTCCAGGCGTGATCAAGATGACGGCGATCGGCTTTGAGACGCTCTTCGGCGCACTCACCATCACGGGCTCCTTCATGGCGTTCGGCAAGCTGCAGGGCTTCATCTCCGGTCAGCCGATCACCTTCCCTGGCCAGAAGCTGATCAACGCCGCCGTCTTCTTTAGCGCAGTCGGCTTGTACATCGCACTCGTGGTCACCCAGTCGGGCGGAGCAAGCGGCGACTCCGGCTTGATCATGTTTGCGGTCATGACCGTGCTCGCCCTTGTGATCGGCGTCACCTTGGTGCTCCCAATCGGCGGCGCCGACATGCCGGTAGTTGTCTCCCTCTTGAACTCGTATGCGGGACTTGCGGCGAGCGCCACCGGCTTCGCAATCGGCAACAACATCTTGATCGTGGCGGGTGCGCTCGACGGCGCGAGCGGGTTCATCCTGTCAATCCTCATGTCAAAGGCCATGAACC
>RGBZ01000173.1 GCA_009919365.1 bacterium | reverse complement strand
GTTCATCGGGAGCAAGATCCGGCAGGATTTCGTGCAGCGCCCGTGCCAGCATTGACTTGCCCACACCAGGCGGTCCCTCCAGCAGAATAGGAAACCTCCCGCATGCCGCGATCAGCACCGCGCGCGAAGCAATCGGTTGACCGCGAATAGCAGCAAGCTCAAACGACACACCATCGCTTCGATCAGGCAAAACCGCAGCCACTGGCAAACGTGGCGAATGGCTCTGCTCCCCATGCACCGCAGCCACAGCTTCCGCAAGCGTCTCAACCGATATTGCCTCTCCAGCAGCCATCCCTGGAAGCAGCGCCACCCCTGCTGGGAGCAACACACGGTGCCCGAGCGAGAGCAGCGGTAGCGCTAGAGGTAGTGCACCAGGAACGTTGCGCACCCTGCCATCGAGTGCGAGCTCACCGATCGCTGCCAGCGTGCCTCCGCAACGATGTCGAATCTGTCCGCTCGCTAGCAGAATGCCAAGGGCAATAGCCAGATCGAACGAACCACCGCTCTTCCGTAAATCAGCTGGCGCAAGATTGATCGTGATGCGACGAGCGGGCCACGTATAGCCAGCGGCACGAATTGCCGACCGGATGCGTTCGCGCGCCTCGCCTACGGCTGTGTCAGGGAGCCCCACGATGCGTGTAGCTGGAATTCCAGGCGCAACGTCTACTTCGACTTCAACTGGTACCCCTTCGATGCCGACGAGGGCGGTAGAGGCAACTGAGGTCGGCATGGGAAGAGGATCGCAGTGGCAACATACCGCGCGTGTAGCGGGGGCTAGAGGTCGGCTGCAACCTTTGCGATCGTGTCAATGAGGCGCGCCGACCAGCCTTCCAGCTCGTCTTTTCGACGGAGCGCCTCGCTGACTGGAACCAGGGAGCCAGCAAGCTTGTGCGTTTCGCGAATCTGGATTGATGGCGACGTCAACGCGGCGATGAAGACGATGCCCAGGTGGACCCGACCAACATCGTCACCGTCATCGTTGAGGAGCCCGATGGGCGTGAAGGCTGGCAGTGTTGGCGTTGCTACCTCTTCAGCCCACTCTCGAGCGAGCGCGGCACGAATGCCACCGTCGCTCGGTGAGATATGCCCACCGACGCCGAACGAGGCGCGGCCATGCAGCCGCTTATCGCTGCCACCGGCAAGACGGTCCATCCAGAAGAGCTGCGTATCGCTGGATGGGGCCCCTGCAGGGCGGTAGAGGGCCACTGCGTACGGGATCGGCTGCTTCCAGGAGGGATCTGACTCAAGCTCGCGCCGTGGCCGCGCCTGGGTCAAACCGTCAAGACGCTCGATCTCGCGCTCCCCCACTTCGGGGCTGCCAAAGGCGCTGAGACCAGTCCACGCGCCGTTTGGCAGAGCACGTTCGCGCGGGATGCCAAGGATCTCTTCGTCGGCGCCCTTCGCCAGTGGATCTGTGCTCACTCATTCTCCGTCAGTGCCGCACGCGCGGCGGCGAGTCGCTTCTCAAGGTCAACGCGACCGATGAGTGGGTCGTTCTCTGCAGCGGCCAAGCGCGCATCCCACTGCTCCAAGATGAGGCGCAGCGTCTTCAGGCGGCGACGTACCTCGCGCGCGTTTGTCGCGAGGATATCGGCGCCCATCGCCTCCGAGCCTCGTGCGAGCCGCGTGGTCGAAAGCCAGCCGGTGCTCGCGAGCAGATGGGAGATCTTCCAGCCATCAGGTGCATCCGCCGCATCGCCGAGCGCCACGGTCTCCAC
Organism: bacterium; assembly: GCA_009919365.1. The sequence goes on along the minus strand of RGBZ01000173.1, from coordinate 354 downwards.
CAACGCTGCGGCAAGTAGTAGTGGGAGATGGCTGACCGCGGCGGTGGCAGCATCGTGGAGCTCCGCCTCCAGCATCACTGGACGCGCACCACAACTCGTCGCAAGGCGCTCCACGAGGGCGGCCGCGCCACCACCATTAGCACCCGGGACAATCACCCAAGGGCGGCCGAGGAAGAGATTGGCATCTGCCGCAGCGAATCCGGTTTCATGGCTCCCAGCCATCGGATGTCCGCCGCAGAAACGAATGTTGCGCGCCGCCGCCTCTTTCGCGATCCACACTTTCGTCGAGGCAACGTCGGTCACGACAGCGCCATCCGCAAGGCGGCCCGAGCGCCGGCAGATCACCAGCTCATC
>RGBZ01000172.1 GCA_009919365.1 bacterium | reverse complement strand
TTCCACGGCATGTTCGTGCCGTCGTTCCCGTGATAGATGTACTGCAGCGAATCTTCTGCGCGGCGTTCAAACGCGACGGCCGCATCGTCACCGCGCTCGTAGCCATCCTCAATGCGGATCGCAATACCCGGCTCCGTTGAGAGGTTCTCGCCGCTATAGCGATAGTTCTTGAATGGTGGATGTGCCGAGGAGAGGAGGAGCTCAGGTCGCTCGTTCACCCAGCGGCCATCGATGGCGACATGGTTGGGGACCATGTCGGTAACGATGCGAATCCCAACTGCGCCGGCTCGAGTGCGCAGCGCGGCAAGTGCAGCATCGCCGCCCAGCCGCTCATCAACGACGTATTCGGCAACGGCATAGGCGGAACCCTCAGCATCACGGTCGCCTGCGCTGACCTTCATCGCACGGGAGGCGGCGCTGCGACGCCAGATGCCGATCGGCCAGAGGGCGCTCACGCCGCGTTGAGCCAGTAGCTGTAGCTCCTCATCGGGGATCTCGTCGAGCCGCTGGATTGGGGTGCCGTATCGCTGAGAGAGTTGGGCAAGCCAGACAAGGAGATGTTTTGCCTGAATGACCACCTCGCCCATCCAGGGGGCATCGTTGCCGTAGCGCGGCGGCTCAGGGGTACCGAGGGCCGGCTCCTCCCCGCGAATCATCGCAACGCCGTAGATCTGTGACTGGTCATCCGTGGAGGATAGGGGTGCGGAGTGGGTGATAGGCTGCAACGATGCCTGTTGAGACCGTTGCACGCTCCCTCTCGTTCATTAACTGGGTGGTGGTGAGCGGCCTTGCGGTCGGCAGCTTGGCCGCAATCCTCTTGCTGACCCATCGTTCGGAGTCGACGCGGGGCTACCGCGGCTTCACCGTCTTCGCCGCTGGTGGCTGGGCCTTCCTCGCCTGGCTGGCCGACGGTGCGCTTCCGGTCCCCTCCGCCGATGCACCGATTCAGGCTGCGACACCAGAGATTGATGCGCTACGCCGACTCCTGCTGGTGCTCGTCGCCTCTCTTGCAACGCTTTGGACGCTGCGCATCGCGCGTGGGAGCGATGGCCGCCGCGTCGGCCTGGTCACCGTCGTCACTGCAGTCGCCGCGCTCATTGTTGCAGCGGTTGGCTGGGCACCATCGCCACTCGTTGGCGTGGCACTCGCGTTGCAGCTCTTGATCCTCGCGGCGGTTACTGGCGGCTCGTTCGCGGCGATGATCCTCGCCCACTGGTATCTCGTCACCCCGAAGCTCCCTGAAGCGCCGCTCTTGCTGTTGAGTCGCACGCTCGGCATCGGCATCGCCGTGCAGATCGCCCTCTTTCTCATCTGGCAACTCTTCGGACTCGGCGGACTCGGTGCTGGGTGGGACTTCTTCGCCATCTTGCGACTCGTGATCGGCCTGATCTTTCCGGCGCTCCTCACTTATGCCGGTTGGCGCACGGCGAAGGCGCGCTCCATGGAGTCGGCAACGGGTCTGCTCTACATCGATCTCGGTGCAGTAACGACGGGAACGATTCTTGCCGCGGGCCTCTTCTTCGGCGCAGGAATCCTCGTCTAGCGCTGCAACTCCGGCGCGTTGGCGCTGAGTGCGGCAACGCGACGCTCAATCCGCAGTAGTTCGCTCACGCTCCATGCCTGGGCAAAGCAGGCGACGGGGGTGAACGGTGCATCACCCGTTGCGTTCTCCGAGATTGTGCCAAGCCCCGCCTCGCGCAAATGCGCACGATACGGTGTCAGCGCCTCGGTCACGAGTGCAACCGCAGCGGCGCGGCCGGATGGGTTCGTGAGGTCGTGCACCGCGAAGGCGCTGTCGGCCCATGGCCCAATCAGCCAGAGCCAGCCGAGCCCCTGGTGATATGCACCATCACGCGATTTCCGGTCACCGTCATAGTCGCCGCGATAGGCGGGATCACTCGGCGCCAGTGAGCGAATCCCGATGGGAGCGCGCAGTTGCGCATCGGCTGCGGCGAAGGCGCGCTGCGCTTCGGCGGCAGGGATCAGGTCCCCGCCAAGGCCGAGCGCAATGAACTGGTTCGGCCGAAGGGCAAGGTCATCACCATTGGGCCCGTCGACGACATCGGCAAGCCACGGCA
>RGBZ01000171.1 GCA_009919365.1 bacterium | reverse complement strand
CACCGAAGTCGAGCCGCATGAGTGCCGCCATGATCGCGTCGGTCTCCTCGCGGAACGCCGGCGAGAGTGTGCGGGCGATGACAACGCCGCCAGCGATGGCCGCCGAAACTGCGGCGATCGACAGGCCGATTGGCGAGAAGAGGGCCGGGATCAGCGGCAGGATGGCTTGGATGACACGGAGGCCCGTGGCAAGCCCCTGCAGGGCGATGCCGGCGGCCAGCGACGCCACGCCGAGGCTGAAGAGTGCAGCGACACTTCCGGCCACAATTGCGACGAGCGTTCCGTTGCGGGAGATGAATCCGCCTACCACCGCGAGCAGTCTTGTGAACGCCTGGACGGCCTGCGTGGCAACAGGCCCCATTGACTCAATGACTTGGATCTTGAACACGCCGAACTGTGCGCCCAACTGAGCGACCGCACCACCGAACGAGCCCATGACCGCAGTGGCTTTGTTGAGCGCCGTGCCGCCAGAGTTCTGGATTGTGCCAAGCACTTCGTCGAACTTGTCTCGCATCGTTGAGAGCGACAGGGCGGCGTTTGCACCGCGGATCTCAAAGATGTCTGTGAACAGTCGGATCTTGTCGACGTTGCTCATTCCGGCGGTCTTCTTGCCGAGATCCTCGAGCACGTCGATAAACGGACGCATGCCTCCGGCCGCGTCGCGGGTGCTAACCCCCAACGCGGCGATCTTGCCCTCTTCGTTCGCGATCGATTCAATCACGCGAGCCAGACCGGTGCCGCCCAGCGACCCGCGGAGGCCGGCATCGGCGAGCGTGGCAATCGCGGCCGACACGTCGTCGAACGATTGGCCCGCCTCTTGAGCTTTCGGACCGACGAACGACAACGCCTCTCCGATGGAATCAACGCTCGTCGTTGACGCGTTGGCCGTTGCCTGCAGTTTGTCGGCGATCGTCCCAAAGTCGTTCGTTGTCATCCCGAACTGAGCCATCGTGCTCACGGCCACCTCGACGGCCCTGGCGAGCTCCATGTTGTCTGCGGCAGCCACCGCGAGTATTGGGCTGATCGACTTCATCACGCCCTCGGCGTCGAGGCCGGCCTTCGCGAGCTCGCTCATCGCACCGACCACCTCTTCTGGTGCACGGCCGAACTGAACGGCGAATTTCTTGGCAGACGAATTGAGAGAAGCAAACTGCTTGTCGGTCGCCCCGGTATTTGCCCGCACTCTCGCCATCTCAAGCGAAAACGCCGCAGCCGTGCGAGCCGCGAACACGAACGGAGCCCCCATCGCCGTGCCGCCGATCGTCATGCTGGTGCCGGCCTGCCGCAGCTGCGTGCCGAGCGTCATCATTCGGGCACGGATCCGCGACATTGCCTGCTGGAACTGCCCGTCACGGGCAAAGATTTCCACGTAGGCAGAACCGGCACGAATTGCCCCTGCGCTAGCCGCCATCTGGCACCTCCGGCTTCACGGGGCGGAATCCAAACGCCATGAGGATGTCTGGCGTGGCCTCTTGCGGCTTCATCTTCGGGACGCGATAGAACGGGTGGAAGTTGTGCATGATTGGCGGCGGCTCACCGCTTTCCGCGTCGTGATTGATTTGGGCGTGCATCGCCATCAGCGACGCCGTGTGCGTCCAGTTTTCGTGCTGCCGGCCTTCGGCCATCCAGACGAGTTCTCGGAGGGTGAAGCTCCAGGGGGCGACCCCGGCGATGCCGGCGAGGTGGAACCCGAGCTCCCATGCGTCTTGAGGGCTTCCTCGAAGTCGCACTGGCTCAAGACCTGCTCGATCGCTCGCTTGGCCTGCGCCTCCATCTTCTGCTCCGTCTCCCTCAGTTTCGCTATCACCTTCTTGACCAGCCCCTTCCTGGGCTCTTGGAAAAAATCGGATACCTGGTCAACCAGCCGCTCGACTGCCTCCTTCAGCACCTGGCCGTCGCACACGGCGAAAAACTCGTCGTCGGCCATGTCGCTGGCAGCCAGCTGCGGCCGCACGACGGCGCAAATGACCTCGAGCACTTTCAAGTCATCTGCCACCCACCCCGAAAGCGATTCCTTGTCGAGGTTGCATATGTCGAGCACGTTGACGCCGCACAAATCGCGGACGCGCTTGACCGTCAGGTAGTTGACCTCGACCAGC
>RGBZ01000018.1 GCA_009919365.1 bacterium | reverse complement strand
GCAGCCATCCGAAACGATCGACCTGATTCAGCAGCTTCAGAAGAAGGGTGCGCTGGTGACCGCGGGCACCGGCGATATCGCTGTGGCTGACCTCGATTACGCCGCCTCGTTCCCGAGCCTCGCTGGCGGCCTGCCACCTGGACTGAAGGCCGCCGTGGAGTGGGCATCGGATGCGCTCGATGACGACCGCATCGAGTGGCTCCGTTCGCTGCCAAGCGAGCGCCGCATTCGCTACGGCGAGATCGCCGTCACCTTCTGCCACGCCTCGCCCGGCTCGCGCACCATTCCGCTGAGTGCCGACCTTGATCCGTCGACCACGTTGGAACTGCTCGGTCAGACCGACTCGCGCGTTGTCTGCGTGGGCTTCACCCACACGGCACGTGTGAAGGACTACGGCTGGAAGGTGCTCGTTGACGCGGGCTCCGTTGGCATGCCGTACGACGGCGATGCTACCGCCGCCTTCACCGTGATTGACATCGATCCCGAAGAGAAGACGATCAACGCCGAGGTTTATCGCGCCAGCTACGACACCGAGAAGGTTGCCGATGCGATCACCGCGCGAGCACTCACCGGCGACACCTATCGCGCCGCAACACTTCGCACTGGGAAGCTGGTGCGATGAGCAACGAGCAGCGCGTCGTCGTTACGGGGATGGGGGCGGTCTCACCGCTCGGCCGTGGCGTTGCCGCACTCTGGGACGGTCTGCTCGCCGGACGCTCCGGCGTTCGCGCGCTGCAGGGCCTTGACCTCACCGGCCAAGAGGTCGACTTCGGCGGTCAAGCGATCGACTTCGATCCTTCCGATGTTCTGGAGCCGAAGCAGATCAAGCGCCTCGATCGCTTCACGCACTTCGCCATCGCCGCGGCCGCTGAGGCGCTCGCCTCGGCTGGGCTTCCACCACGCTTTGAAGCGGGCGAATCTTCCGAGGGTGTCGCCACGATCATCGGGTCGGGCTTGGGCGGCGCAACCACCCTCTTTGAGCAGGCCGCCGTCTTCGCCGAGCGCGGCGCCGGTCGCATCTCGCCCTTCTTGGTGCCTGCCGCCATCGGCAATATGGCCTCGGGCGAAGTGGCGATTCACGTTGGCGCACAGGGTCCGTCGTTTGGTGCAGTCAGCGCCTGCGCCACAGCGGGTCACGCGATTGGCGAGGCCTACGAGATGATTCGTCGCGGCGACGCCACCGTGGCACTCGCTGGCGGCACCGAGGCGGCCCTGCACCCTGTCGTGATCGCCGGGTTCAACAACATGCGTGCCCTCTCGCGCAGCGGTGCATCGTCAACGGGTGGCAACCCTGCCGCCGCCTCACGGCCGTTTGATAGCGGCCGCGATGGATTCGTGATGGCCGAAGGTGCAGGCATCTTGCTCTTGGAGCGACTCGATGTGGCGCTCGCCCGCGGCGCAACGCCACTCGCCGAGCTTGTTGGCTACGGCGCCACCGCCGACGCACTGCACATCACCCTGCCAGCGCCTGGCGGCTCTGGTGCCGTGCGCGCCGCACGTCGCGCACTCGCCAAGGCGGGTCGCACTGGCGCCGATATCGATCATGTCAACGCGCATGCGACCTCAACACCAGAGGGCGACAAGGCAGAGCTCGAAGCGATTCGCACGATCCTCGGCGAGGGTTCGCGCGCCAGCGTCACCGCAACCAAGGGCGCCATTGGCCACACGCTCGGCGCCGCTGGCGGCCTCGGCTCTATCGTCACGATCTGCGCCATGCGCGACGGCCGCGTGCATCCAACGCTGAACCTCACCGCACCAGATCCAGCCTCTGCTGGTTTGCACATCGTCACCGGCGCGCCTGCTGCGCAGCAGGTGAACCTGGCGCTTGTGAACGCCTTCGGCTTCGGTGGACAGAACTCTGCCCTCCTCTTTGCGAAGTGGGAGGGGAAGTAGTGCCGGAGAAGCGTCGCGTTCGACTACAGAAAGGGGCACGTCGGGCCCTTGAGGCGGCCCGTGATGCTGCGCGTCGCGCGCGCGGCGATGCACCGCAGGTTGCGCCGCCGAGCGGCGTGACACCACCGTCGACCCCAGCGATTGAACGGCTCGCACCGCGCGACCCCTCACGGCTGGTTGAGAGCGCGATGCCACCTGCGTCTGCGCCTGTACCGAACATGTCGCCGCGACCTCGAAAGGGGGAGAGCCGCAGCGGTGCACGCCTTCCCGCAAACATGCCACTCACCACCGATGACGCCGCCCTGATCGAGATCGTCGATCGCCTTGCTGTGGTTGCCGATGGCAGCGGCCTTGCCGAGGTCGAACTCTCCGCTGGGGGCACCCGCGTCGTGGTGCGCAGTCGTAGTGCCGTGCAGGGGAGACATGTGGTGGCCGCTGGAGCCCCGGTGCCACCAACCACGGCCAGCGCCTCGCCAGTGCCACTCCCAACCGGCACAAAGCCAGCGCCGGCCGCGCCACCGAGCGGCCCGGTGGTGAACGCGCCACTCACGGGCATCTTTTACGCCGCCCCATCACCAGGTGCGCCAGCATTTATCTCGGTCGGATCGATCGTGGCGGTTGGTCAGCCGATCGGCCTCATTGAGGCGATGAAGCTCTTCAACGAGATCAAGAGCGACAAGGCGGGCCGCGTGGTGCGCATCATTGCGCAAGACGGACTCCTGGTGAAGGCGAAGTCGCCGATCATTGAGGTGGAGCCGGCATGAGCGGGCCGTTGACTGATGGCGATGCAACGCGCATTGGTGGAGAGACTGGACTAGCGGCGCTGCCGAATCGCACGACGCACATTGTTGGCTGGGGGCACGAGGTGCCGAAGGCGATCGTCACCAACACCGATCTTGAGCAGATCGTTGAGACGAGCGACGAGTGGATCAGCACGCGCACCGGCATTCGCGAACGCCACATCGCCGGTGACGGCGAGACAACCGCCTCCATGGGTGCAATCGCCGCCGCCCGCGCACTCGCTGTTGCTGGCGTCACTGCCGACTCGGTTGATTTGATTGTGGTGGCCACCCTCACGCCAGATCACCCGATGCCGAGCACTGCGGTGTTGGTAAAGGCGGCGATCGGCAGCCATCGCGCCGCCGCGTTTGATTTGTCGGCCGCCTGCTCGGGCTTCGCCTATGCCTATGCCGTGGCACACGGCTTCCTCACCGCCGGCCTCGGCCAGCGCGCACTCGTCATCGGTGCGGAGTCTCTCTCGCGCATTGTTGATTGGAGCGACCGCTCCACCTGCGTTCTCTTTGGTGATGGTGCCGGTGCGATCGTCCTCGATGCGCTCGACCTGCACAGCGACCAGAACATTGCGAAGCGCCCAGGCACGTTGAGCTTCGAACTCTCGGCCGATCCGTCGGGCGCGTTCGCGCTCTGGATTCCAGGCGGATCAGGAACCGACGCCGATCCGCTGATCAAGATGGATGGCGCAAAGACCTATGTGTACGCCACGCGCACCATGGCGGCGGTCGCGACGGCAGCGATCGAACGCGCTGGCCTTACCGTGCCCGAGGTGGATCTGGTCATTCCGCATCAGGCAAACCTGCGCATCATTGAACACGTCTCCAAGGCGATTGATTTCCCGATGGAGAAGATCTTCGTGAACCTTGACCGCTACGGGAACACCTCGGCGGCGAGCATTCCGATTGCGCTCTCTGAGGCGGTGGCTGCGGGCCGACTGAAGCCCGGCGATGTCTTCTGCACGGTGGCCTTCGGTGGCGGCTACACCTCGGGCGCCTTCGTCACTCGCTGGGACGCCGATCCCGCCCACGGTGCGCGCGCCGCAGCGGTGGACCCGAGCACGGTCACGATCACGCGGCCTGAGGGGGGAGCGAAGGCTGCCGAAGTGCCAGCGGCGCTCAAGGCGCTGCTAGACGCGAAGCGCCGCTAGGCGCCACACTACCCACAACATCCGCAACAGCCCCAACAGAGGAGGTTCCATGTTTGAGCTCAACGGATACGCCGCCATCGTCACCGGTGGAGCCCGCGGCATTGGTCGCGCCATCGCCGTCGCCCTCGCCGATGCAGGTGCCGACGTGTTGATCACCTACAAGGGGAACACCGCTGCCGCCGACGCCGTCGTTGCCGAGATCACCGCCAAGGGTCGCAAGGCGATCGCCCTGCAGGCCGATGCCGCCGATCCCGATGCCGCTGTCGCCGTCGTCGCGAAGGCGATTGAGGCGTTCGGCAAGGTCGACCTGCTTGTGAACAACGCGGGCATCACCCGCGATACGCTCATCTTGCGCATGACCCCTGAGCAGTGGCGCGAGGTCATCGACACGAATCTTTCTGGCGCGTTCTACATGACGAAGGCAGCGGTGAAGGAGATGCTGCGCGCCAAGAGTGGCCGCATCGTGAACATCACGAGCGTCTCGGGCCAGGCGGGGAACGCCGGCCAGGCGAACTACAGCTCGGCGAAGGCCGGCATGATCGGCCTCACCAAGGCGACCGCCCGCGAAGTCGCGAGCCGCGGCATCACCGTGAATGCGGTTGCGCCAGGCTTCATCGTGACCGAACTCACCGCCGATCTTCCTGAAGCGATTAAAGAGGGCGTGAAGACGGCAACCCCACTCGGCCGCTTCGGCGAGCCACACGAGATCGCCGCCGCGGTGATCTACCTAGCATCGCGCGAGGCCTCGTATGTCACCGGGCAGGTGCTCGGTGTCGACGGTGGCCTGGTGATGATGTAGTGATTCGCACCGCCCGCCCATACGCGCTCGCCGTTGCCCTGCTGGCGACAATCTTCGCCGCCACGGTCGTTTGGGCGAGCACGCCGCCGAGCCCTGCGGCTGCAACACCAGCGAACATCCTCGGCAAAGATGGCCGCTACACGCTCCTTTTCTTGGGGAGCGATAAGCGCTGCGAAAAGAGCGTGGGGCGGAGGCTCGTTCGAACCGAACGCTGCCCAGAGGGAACTGCCGGTGCGCCAGAGTGGACCTGGTCAGCCGCGAACGATGCGGCCGCCAAGGTGTCCAGCACCCAGCTCGGTTCCGAACGTACCGACGTGATCATGCTCCTCACCGTAGATCCATTCAGCGGTCAAACCGCCTCGTACAGCATCTCGCGTGACATGTACGGATTCCCACTCAAGCCCTCGCTTGCCAAGGCCTTCTGCCGCGGTGGCTCAAAGATCTTTACTGACAAGATCAACGCGTTGATCGTTCGTGCCCAGCAATGCGCGACCTCGATCATGAACGCTACACAGAGGAAAGCCTGGAACAAGATGCGCGCTTGGGAGCGGAGCTCCGTCGCTGCTGGCCTCGTAGCCGAGAACATCGGCGCGGGACTCGGTATCGAGATCGATGATTGGACGCTCAGCACCTTCGGCACCGCCGACATCATGGGTGCGATGCTGGATCGCATTGCTCCCGCCGATACCATCGTACAACTCGATGACCGCACGCGATTTGCCGCCTGCCGCGCTAACGTCCTGCGCAAGTTCCGTGGTAGCGGCGCTTCGTCGCATGACCGGAACATCGCGTCGAATGCAAAGTACGGCGATCTGCTCTTTCTCCGCCCTGGAACCGGGGATGGCCTCTACCCGAAATCATCAAGCCTCGGCTGGGCCTATGCGAATTGCAAGGAGCCGGCGACATCAAAGAGTGTCCGCACGACGAACCCATACTTCGTTGAGGGATCTTGTCCGCTCGACTCGCTGCTCAAAGAGAGGACGAACATCAGTTGTTCATTCAGGGTTCCCTCCGATCTCTGGACAGGATTCAGTCGTTCGCGAAAATACGACGACGCAGGACCACGCGCGTTGCGGCATCCGCGCATCGTTGCGGGCATCACGCTCCGTCTCCTAAACCTAGGTGCAGAGGCGGGCCCACTCAAGGCTGCCGCGCTCGCCTCACTGATGGATCTCCGCTGGTACAAGAAGGGGCCCCCACTGGTGCGTGGAACGATTGAGCGCACCGACGTAGCGGAGATCTTTCGGGTGATCAGTTTCGCGAAACCGGCACTCACCCTCGGGCCCGATGTGGCGGGCGGCTGGAAATCACTCTTTATGGGTGGCGGTAGTGGCACGTATAAGGGCAAGAAGTGTGTGCTGGCTGGTGGCAAGACACGTTTCGCCCCTTCAGCGAAGCAGCATGATGCGACGGTCAACTGCACCAGGGCATATCTCGCGCCGTACTTTGGGCCCGTTGCTGGGCATCTAAACGACGTGCCACCGATTGCGCCGTAGCGCGGAACGGCGCGTTTAGGCGGCGAGGCCGAGAACGTTGATCAAGACGATCCCCGCGTTCAGGACGGCGAGGATGGCCACGGCTCCCCAGCCGACCAGGCGCAGCCAGCGCGGTGAGGTGTGCTCACCAAGGAGCGACCTGCTGCTCGTGAGCTTCACGATGAAGGCGAGCACGATCGGCAGGAAGAGCCCCTGCAGATACTGGCTGCTAATGATCGCGCCGATCGGGTTCAGCCCAGGGAGCATCACGACGATCGCGCCGACAGCCAAGATTGCAGTGAAGATGCCGTAGAAGATCGGCGCTTCGCGCAGGCGCTTATCGACACCAGATTCGAAGCCGAACGCCTCAGCGAGGGCGAATGCAGTGGTGAGCGGCATGATCGCCATAGCCAGAAGGCTCGCCCCAAAGAGGCCGGCACCGAAGAGGATCTTCGAAAACTCGCCGGCGAGCGGCTCTAAGGCGACCGCCGCCTCCGCCGCCGAACCGATCGGCTTCCCCAGCGAGCCGAGGGCGACCGCCGTGGCGATCACCACACAGGCGGCGATAAAGTTCGTCCAGATTGAGCCAAGGATCGCGTCGGCGCGCGCAGCACCGAGCTCCTCCACGCCGATCCCTTTCTCGGCGACGGCAGACTGCAGATAAAACTGCATGTACGGCGTCACCGTTGTGCCGACCACTGCGACGAGAAGGAGCATCTCAGCTCCGGAGACGCCGGCAAGGCTTGGCGTGGTGAGCGATGAGGCCACCGCCGCCCAGTTCGGATTCGCCAAGAGTGCGGCAGCGATGTAGGCCAAGAAGACTGCGGTGAGCGCCAGGAAGATCCGTTCAACGCTGCGATAACTGCCGTAGACAACGAGCAGCCAGACGATGAGAGCGGAGAGAGGGGCGGTGAGTAGGATCGGCACGTTGAAGATCGCCATCGCGGATGCGGCCCCTGCAACATTGGCCACTGTGTTCGCGAGGTTCGCTAGCAGCAGCACCACCATGGCAAAGAGTGCCCAGCGCACACCGAAACGCTCGCGAATCAGGTCGGAGAGACCCTGTCCGGTCACCACGCCAAGGCGTGCAACCGACTCTTGCACCAGGGCAAGAAGGAGTGCGGTGAGCGGCAAGATCCACAAGAAACGCAAGCCAGTCTGCGAGCCAAGGGTGGCGTAGGTCGTGATACCGCCTGCGTCGTTTCCAGCTACGCCGGCGATCAGGCCAGGCCCTACGACCGCCAGGAAGGCGAGCGGACCACGTCGACGGCGAAAGATCTCGCGCAGGCGAAGGCTAGCCACGCTTCGCCGCACTCTTCTTGCGTGGTGTCGACTTCCGTGGCTTGGCTGCCGCCTTTGCGCCGCGCTTCGTTGCTGAGCGCGCTGGGAGCTCTTGCGCCCCCGCGGCGGCGATGCTGTCGGCATGGAGGCGTCGCGGCATCTCGCGGCGCCACTCTTCAGGGAGCACATCCCAGAGTGCGTCGCTTACGGTGATGACGCCCATGAGGCGATGGGACTGGTCAACGACTGGCACGGCAACCAGGCCGTAGCGCGTCACGACACGGGCAACCTCGTCCGAATGGGCGAGTAGCTCCACAGCGACCGGCTCATCTTCCATTAGTTCGCTCACCGGCGTGGCGGGAGCGGCAAGGACAAGGTCGCGCAGCGACACCTCGCCCAGGAGACGTCGCTTGCCATCAACCACGTACACGGCGAACGCCACTTCGGCGTCGGGCTTGTGGCGACGAATTGCGGCGAGGGCCTCAGCGACGGTCGCCTGCGGACGCAACGCCACATGCTCAGTCGTCATGAGTCCGCCGGCGCTCTTCTCTGGATGCGCAAGCAGCTCCTGCACGTCGTCGCGCTCCTCTTTCGTCATCAGGCGCAAGATCTCCTTGCGGCTCAGCGGTGAGAGCTCAGCGACTGCGTCGGCCGCCTCATCGGGGCTCATCTCTTCCAGCAGATCGGCGGCGCGCTCTGGCTCGAGGTCTTCGAGCAGGTCGGTTCGCGTCTCTGGTTCCAGCTCTTCGAGCGCCTCGGCGGCAACCTCTTCGTCGAGGGTGTTGAAGATTTCGGCACGGTCGCGCGGCGTGAGTTGGTCGACGATTGTTGCCAGGTCGGCTGGGTGAAGTTCCGAGAGACCGGCGTGCGGCACGCGGAGTCGAACACTCGCAATGGTGGAGCCGAGCGGATCAACATCTTCCCAGTCAATGTATGAATCCACGCGCGACTGCTCGCCAGAGAGTCGGTCAACCCAGCTGTCTGGAAGGCCGAGGCGGCGCAGAAGCCCGGCGGTGCCCACGTCAACCGCGACGAGGCGCATTGCCCCTTCAACAAAGTCAAGGATCACGTCATTGGCCCGCACCACCTTGCGACCGTCGATGTCCACGATCTGCTTATCGAGCAGGTCGCCCCTCAGCAGAATCTCATCGTCACGGCGGCGGAAGCGGCTGATGTTGACGCGCGTCGCCAAGATGGTTGCGCCCGCGGCATCCATGCGCTCCACACTGCTCCAGCCCAGATAGATGCGGCGTCGTCCGGTTCGGACCACGAGCCCGGTGATTGGGGGGTGGCTAGTGCCGACGGCGGCGATCAGATCGTCAATGACGCCGATCACGTCGGCACCGCTGTCGAGTACCGGTCGCCCAATGAGTCGAGAGAGGTGGAGCATGCTGCCCTCCAATGCTGTGCGCCGGCTCCTGCGGTCACGAGGAGTCTACGCGGGAGCCCCTGCGCGCGCTACCCTGACGCTATGAGCCAATCGACATCGGCCCGTCGTCGCGCCCGCTCCCTCGCCACAACGCGCCTTGCCGCCCTCACCGATACGGCGGCCGAGTTTGGCGAGGTCGAGGTCTCGCGCCCCTGGGCGGAGACGATCGTTGCCGTTGCCGTCGCGGCAGGCGTCGCCCATTTCGCGACCGGTGCAGGCACCGTCTTGGCTGGCGCCGGCGCTGCCCTGCTCGGTGCGGTCGGTGTTGACGCCGTCCGTCGTGCCGAGGTGCGAGACCTACCCGTTGGCGTTGAAGTGGTGCTTGGTGGCCTGATCGCTCTCGCCATCGCTGGCGTGGTGCGACTAGTCCCCACGGGGATCGCCGCCGTGATTGCAATCACCGCAGGGATCGGCATCTTGCGCGCCGTAATCGAGTGGGAGCTCCGCCTGCGTCGCAGCAGCGATGGATCACTCCACCGCGATCGCGTGGTCAGCCTGGCCGTCTTCACCCTGGTCCTCTTCGCCGCCTCGATCGGCATCTCAGCCCTGGTGCCAGGAATAGTGACGCTCCCCGGCACTCCGTCGGCACGCCCCGACCCGGTGGGGCCACTCGCCATTCTCGCGGTGGGAATCGGAAGTGCCATCGTGGCGGCCCTCCTTGCCGCAGGCATGTCACGCCTTCGGCGTGAACGAACCTCCGCGGTCGTGCGTGATGCGCTCGGTGCAGCCGCCTTGAACGGTGCCGCCTCCATCCTCTTCGCCTCCGTCGGTGTAGCGCGGCTCGCTGGGCCAGCAGGCCTCGCCGTCCTCTTCTATGCCCGCGAGATCTGGGCGGCGACCCCCGAAGGGGAGCGACGCGATCCCCGCCTGATCTTCGAAATCCTCGCACTCACGCTCGCCACAGGGGTCGCCCTTCTCTGGATCGGGGTCGGTCGCTAGCGATCGGCTATCCTTCCGCAACAGCAGAGCGGGGGGCAACAGCCCGCATGCGTTTTATTGAGGAGGAGCCCGTGACCCTCGCCAACGAGACCCCATCCACCCAGAAGCCGAGCCGCACCGCCAAAGAGCAGGCCGACATTGCGCTGAAAGCTGCCTCCGAAGGACGCTGGAAGGATGCGAGCGAAGCGAACACGGCAATCCTCGCCCTCGGCGACACCATTAAGGTCGAGGAGCGCGTCGAGGCACAGAACCGTCTCGCCAAGTGCCTCTGGGAGCAGGGCGACCTCGCCGGCTCAAAGAGGGAGTATCAGGCAACCCTCGCCCTCGACCCGCTCAACCGTATTGCCGAGCGCAATCTTGAGCGCCTCAAGGGACTGATCAAGCAGGTCGGCAAGAAGACCACCGCCAGCACCGAAGGGGCAACGACGCCCGCTGGCATCTTCATCCAAGAGGCGGGCACGACGGGGTTCGCGGCCCTCACGAATGTTGCCGATGCCGGAACGCTCGCTCAGGTGAATCCTGGTGACTCGGTTGAGCTGATCGTGCTCGGCAATCGTCTGATCGCCAAGGCAAACGGCGTCGAGATTGGCCGGGTCGAGCCACGCATCGCAGCACGACTCGTCAAGCTGATCGGCGACGGCAACACCTACACCTCTGGGATCACTTCAATCAGCGGGGGCGACATTCGCGTGATCATTCGCGAAGAGCATGTCAGCGCGGGGAATGTTGGCAAGGTCTCCTTCCCAA
Source organism: bacterium (assembly GCA_009919365.1). The sequence continues at coordinate 2,322 of RGBZ01000018.1, read as the reverse complement.
CCGCCACGCGCACCAGCGACGAGCGCCCATACACAAAGGGCTCATTCTTCCGTGATGACGAGGGCTTCAGCGACGATGATGAAGACTCGTACGACGAGGAGGCGCCTGTCGCAGAGCGACCCAGCGTCGAGCCACCAGAGAAGACCTCCGATGACGCGTTCCTTCCTGAGAGCGAAGAGGCTGGCAGCAGTAACAACGACGATTAGTTGAACGTAGGCGGAGGGCGTTCACGTGGATCGCAGCGCCACCCGACTCACCGCCGCGCTCGCCCCCTTCGCTACGAGCTCCGTTGGATCATCACGCGACCAACTAACGGTTGACCTCACCGCACGTAGTTGTGCCGTGGCGCTGGCGAGTGCGCACCGTCAGTTCCGCAGCGTCCTGCACGCGCGCGATGCGATAGACGAGTGGACGATTGCCGCCGAGCTTCGGCCACCAACGGTACGCGCCTACGAGGCGGCCGCGGCGGAGCTATTGGCTGCGGCATCTGAGGCGCTCGACACGGGATGGCAGAGCAGCTGTGCTGCATGCGGACAGGCGGTTCGTGTTGCCGCGTGGCGTTGGGAGGAGGCACTCGACGCAGACCAGGAGCGCGGGCGACCAACTGCGCGCCGCGCCACCTGCGCCGCCTGCCGCGCGTTAGGACGGCGTGGTGGTGATGCTGCAGCGATGCTCCCTAACGAGGTTGCCTCCGCCGTGCGCCTTGAGCCAGCAGTTCGCGCTCGTATTGATCGCCGATTTGCCGGCGCGGCTGATGGAGCTTCGGCGCGCTGGAGTACCCGACAGTTACGTGCACTTGATGCCTTGAGCAGCCTCTTGGAGCGTTCGAGTGAGAACTCGGTGATGCTCGGGGCGCTGCGACTCACCGTAGCTGAGGCGGCGGAGGTGATGGCTCGGCCGCAGCGTGCCGGGCGAACCTGGTGGGAGGTGGCACCGTGGCAGGCACTCCTTGATGCGATTGATGCGCGCCGACGAACGTACCTGACGTCGCAGCCAGTTATGCCGCAGGTCACCATGAGTGGCGACCTCGCAGCGCTCACGTATCCGGGGAGCGGTGCAATCGTTGTGCGTGGTGGCGTGGCTGCGCGTACGTCGTTGGCGACCCTCGTTGCGCGTACCCCAACGTTGAGCGTTGCACTCCTGCGCGTCATCGTGGGTGGTAGCGCCGATGAACGCAGTGATCGAACGATCGCCGCTCGGTGGGTTAGTGAGCAGAGTGACAGCGACCCGCTACTTGTCGCGCTGCAATCAAACGATGCCGTGACGATCGCATCCGCCTTAGCACGCCTCCTTGTCGCAATGAATCCGCTGATGCGTAACGACCCGCTCCTTGTGTTTGAACTTGACGATCATACTGAACAGTTGGCGGGCGTCATGACCGCGATCAGCCTTGCGGGCGGTTCGTGTGCGGTTACCCGGCGCCTTGACGACGATCGCACCCCGGGGCTCACCGTCAGCGTTCGTTTGGGTGAGCCAGGGGTCAAGGGGCTTCAGCCTCGTAGTCAGATCGCACTCCTAAGCGACCTTGTAGTCGCTCACGGCGAGCCCGTTACGCCACTACAACTCCTCCCTGCATACGCCGCCGCCCGCGCCCGCGCTGCACATGCAACGGGGGAGCTTCTCGATGCCGCAGCGTTCGCCGATGAGCTGAGGGGCGCTGCTGATCTTCACGCGAAGCTTCGCCCCGCCGGATCCTTTGATCAACTTATCGCCGTGGCTGAGGGTCGCATCTTTGTCGAAGGTCGGGCTGAGCGTGAGCGACTGGCAACCCCAGCCACCGACCGCGCCGATGCAGATGCATTTGCGCTGGTTGCCGCACTAGAAGCGGGAGAGGGCGTTGACGAGGCGCTTATCGCCCTTGATGCCGATCCCGTCGGCATTAGCTCCGAGATGCGTAGCGCACTTCTGGATGCGTACACGAGCACGGTCGATGGCATCCGCCGTCCACGCACCACCATGGCCGCCATTGAGGAGGAGCGCCTGACGGCCATTGCGGGCCTGCTGGAGTTGGGTCCGCGTATGGGCCTCCATGTTGCGGTGGCCCCAGCACGAGCGTCAACCGTTGTCGCCGGCCGAACGCTCGGCGCGCGCACCACCCTTGACCCGATTGATTCGTCGCCCCCGCTCCGTCATCGCTCGGACCACGACGCCTACGACGCGGTGGATGCGGTGCTCTATCGCCGCGGTCGGGTCGTGCTCCTCTGCGAAGTTGTTGCCGGACCACTTCCCATCGGCGACCTGCTCTTGCAGCGACACGCACGGATTCCGACTGATCGCGAGGTTGTGCGACTCCTCGTGCTTGCACCCGCGCTCGTCCCACTG
>RGBZ01000170.1 GCA_009919365.1 bacterium | reverse complement strand
CTCACCAGAGGCAACACTCGAGCAGGCCGCAGAAATTGCGCGCGTCGCTGCGCAGGCGCTCGCGAACACGTTGAATATCCCAGTGCATCTGTATGGCGCGGCGGCGCGCAACGACGAGCGTCGCTCGCTCCCTACCTTGCGGCGCGGTGGATTCGAACAGCTTGCGGCACATCAGGCGGTGGAGGGTGGCGAGCCAGACTTCGGACCACGAGCGCCGCACCCAACCGCAGGCGCAACGGCCGTTGGTGCGCGCCCACTGATGGCGGCGTGGAACATTGCGCTTGCAGGCGCCGACGCTGCCACACTCCTTGAGAAAGCAAAAGAGATCGCGCGAGAGATTCGCGGCGCAACGCCTGGTGGAGTGCCCGGGCTACAGGCGCTCGGATTCCCGCTCGCCAGCAAGGGAATTGCGCAAGTATCGATGAACCTGCATGACCTTATCGGCGCAACCGAACGCGGCGATACGTTGCATGCGATTCGCGAGCGCGTACTCGTTGCAGCAACAAGCCGCGGCGTTGAGATTGGCGAAACAGAGGTCGTTGGGCTCCTCCCGGAGCGCGCGCTGCATGCAGGAGGAAACCCTGCATCGCTGCAGATCAGCGGTGGCTGGGAGCGCGTTGTTCTAGAGCGCTAGGAGCGCAATCACCAAGGTCAAGAGCACCACTGTTGGAAGTAGGCAGCCTGATCGCTTCGCCGGGCCACCACCTGAACCTCGTCTCGTACGATCACCGTCGGTGATTGCGGCAAAGAGAATGAACTCGTCGGCAGCGGTGCCGTTGTTGTTCAGATCAAACGCGCCGCCGTCACTACCACCCTCATCTCCGCCGCCAGCATCGCCGCCGAAATCGCCGTCACTCATTCTTGCCGCCTCCAAACGGGTTTCCCATCGTTTGATACCAGAACATTGCGCGCTGCTTGCTCTCATCCTCTTTGCGCTGCTTGCACTGTTCGGAGCATGCGACGCCGCCGGGCGGGAGGGGATCAAGGAATGTTTCAATTTCGTACACGGGCTCGCCAGGGGCAATGTCGCGCTGGCAGTTGATGCAGCGAAGGTTACTCATAGCGTGAGTAGAGCAGTTGGCTGTGCCAACAGTCTGGCGCGGAGATCAGCCGAGGCCGAGCGTTCCACTGGCCGCTGTCTCGGCGCCGCCGAGCGTTGTCTCTTCCGGGAGTGCCGAGATGGTGATGGCGAGCTTCTGCTGTGCAGGTGGTGGCGTTGCCAACCCCTGCTCTTTGCAGAATGCCTTGATCGCCGCGGCGGACTTGCCTGCGTCATCGACCATCGACATTGGGATCACAATCTTCGGCTCCATCTGGCTGATGAGGCGCGATGCAGCTTGCGGGGAGAGCTCGCCGCCCACAGGGACAAGCACGATGTCGCAGCCTGGCAGTTCGCCGATCTGTTCGGCGGTGAGCCCGTCGGCGTAATCGCCGAGGTGCACGACGTGGATGCCGTCGAGTTCGGCGGCGAAGACGGTGTTGTGGCGTGCGGCAGGGCCGCGGTGCTCGTCGCGGTAGCTGCGGATGCCGGTGATCAGCACCGACTTCACCTCGTACTCGCCCGGCCCCTCAAGGATCACGGCGCTATCGAGGCTCGTGGCGATTGGGGTGCGGTTGTCGCGCGGCGCGAGGCGCCCCTTCACGCGCGAAAGGGGGGCGTCGTCGGGGTGGCTCAGGGTGACGATGTCGGCGCTCATGCCGCGCCCGGTTGGCCCCACGATCGAGGTGTACGGGTCGTAGGCGATGGTCGCCTCACGGCTGCGGATGCGAACACAGGTGCGGCCGTAATAGGTGAGTTCCATGCCCCTATTCTCCCACGCGCCGCGGCACGCCGTCGCATCGTGGGGGTTGAGGGGGGAGGTATGCCAGGAGGGTCGATGCCCGTCGGCCCTCCTGGCGTGGAGGTCGGTTCACGGGAGGGAGGTCCAGTGAGCCGATCTCCATGATCGGATCGCTAGGTGAATCTGCAAGGTGGGATCGGGTAAAGAGTTCGCAATGATTCGCCCCGCGGGACCACCCGATCGCTAGGTTTTCGCTACATCTCCTCGGGGGCGGAGATGCCAAGGAGGCGGAGGGATGCGGAGAGGCTCGCCGCCGCCG
>RGBZ01000169.1 GCA_009919365.1 bacterium | reverse complement strand
ACCAGGGTGAGTAGGCCGTTGGCCAGCACCAGCCCCCAGATCAGCTGCGGGGCTCCCGTAACGAAGAGGCCGAACACTCCGATGGCACTGAGCGCCACCCCAAAGAGGAGCACTGCGCGGCTTGAGCGTCGCCCCCAGAGTGCGCGTGCAACCCAGAGCGGCGCGGCCCCTGCCAGGCCAAGGGCGACCGCAGCGACCATCAGGAGGGCAAGGATCTGACGCACCCAGGCGCCGAACTCGGGCAGGTTGTTCTGTTCAGCCAGGCTGGTGAGGATGACGGCGATATCGATCTGAAACGTTTCAAAGAGAGTCGTAACGTCGCTCCCGAGTTGCGCGGTGATCTGCGCGCCGAGCGAGACCCACGTTTGATCCGCGATATCAAACGCTACAACAGCGATCGCGACAAGGCCGAAGAGGCCAGCTGCAATCAGTGCAACCCCCAGAAGCGCATTGCTGACGGCGGCGGCAATCTGCGCGATCCCGCGAGGAGCTTGCTTCGGTTCGTCGAGCATGTAGCTCACTCGCCCCCCTTATAGGGGTACGTGATCCAGCCGTCGGCAAGTGCCGCAAAGAAGTCAGGCACGCCGGGTACTTCACTTTTACCTGGCTTGTGATGTACGACGGCAGTGCGCACGGTTGCACCCGCGGTGCGCGCTCGCTCTGCGACGAGGGCAAGGGTGCGGCCACTCTCCCAGACCTCATCCACGATCAGGATTGAGCGACCCTTCAGTGATTCATCGGACGGCATGCGCGTGATGGTCGGCGCTGGTCGACGGCCGGCGGCATCGTAGTGCTCGGCGACAGCAATGAGTAGGTCACGAATGCCGAGCCGATAGGCGAGCATCGCTCCAGGCACAAGCCCACCGCGACTGATGGCAAGAATCGCGTCAGGGCGCTGATCTGCGGGTAGGGCTTGAATCTGCAGTGCGAGCACCTCGATATGCCCGTTCAGCTCCTCCCACGATAGGACGAGCGTCTCGGTGCTCACCTCAGCGAACGTGATCGAGCGCCTGGCTGAAGTCGGCGATGATGTCCTTCACAGATTCAATGCCGATGCTGATGCGGAAGATCCCACCGCGCTTTGGCATCGGATAGACGAGCGTGTCGACCTCGCCGAGACTCACGCCTACGGCGCACATCTTCACGTTGTCGCTGAAGGCGCGCATCGCGTCGAGCGGGTCTACGCCCTCGGCGGCTCGTGGCTTGAAGGAGAGCATGCCGCCCCATCCGTTTTTGAGGAGTCGATCGGCGACCGCGCGGTCTGGGTGCGAGGCGAGGCTTGGGTGACGCACCCACTCAACCTTCTCGTGCCCTTCAAGGAAGGCGGCCACAGCTGAGCCATTCGCTGATGCGCGCTCCATGCGCAGCGGCAGGGTACGCGCACCGCGCGCGATTAGCCAGGAGTTAAACGGCGACGCTGGTCCGCCAAGCAGGTCGGTCTGTCGTCGGATCGGATCAACGAGCGCCTTGGAGCCAGCGGCAACACCGCCGAGCGCATCACCGTGGCCCGAGACCCACTTCGTGGTGGTCTGCAGCACCAGGTCGGCACCATGCTCGAGTGGGCGGAACAGCACGGGGCTCAAGAAGGTGTTGTCAACCACCACCAGTGCACCACCTGCGTGGGCGATCTTCGCGATCGCGGGGATGTCGGTGATGCGCATCCATGGGTTGGAGAGCCCCTCGCAGAAGATGATCTTGGTGTTCGACTTCATCGCCGCCTGCACCGCCGCGTGATCGGTGATCGGCACCGGCGTCACCTCGATGCCGCGCGATGGGAAATCTTCGGCGAAAAGGATCTGACTGATGATGAAGAGGTCGTCGGCGACGACCAGGTGATCGCCCGACTTCAGGTGGGCGAGGAGCCCCGCGGCGATCGCCGACATCCCCGAGGCCGATGCAACCGCACTCTCGGCACCTTCGAGTGCGGCGAGCTTCTCTTCGAGCGCTGCAGTAGTGGGGTTATTGGTGCGCGTGTAGAAATACGTATCTGGCTTCCAGGCGAGTGCTCCGTCGACCGCGGCCTCCTTCTCATCAGCCGTCTCAAAGGTGAAGGTCGCCGTCTGATAGATCGGAAGGTTGTGGGCACGGGTCGTGGGATCA
>RGBZ01000168.1 GCA_009919365.1 bacterium | reverse complement strand
GGCGCCGACTGTGGCTGCAAATACGAGTCGAATGTCCATGGCGGCGGAGGATAGCAGTGCGGCGTAGGATTCTCGTATGCCCGACTACGACCTCCTCGTTCTCGGCGGTGGAACTGGTGGCTATGCCGCCGCCTTCCGCGCCGCCCAACTCGGCAAGCGTGTGGCGCTCGTCGAGCAGGAGAAGGTGGGCGGCACCTGCCTCCACTGGGGCTGCATCCCCGCCAAGGCGATGCTCGAGAGCGGCGACCTGCTTTCCAAGATCGGCAAGGCGGCCGACTTCGGCATTCAGATCACCCCCGCCACCGGCATTGATACGGCCGTCGTCGGTGCGAGACGCGACAAGATCGTGGCCAAGATGCACGCAGGCCTCAAGAGCCTCTTCAAGAAGAACAACGTTGAGCTGATCGCCGCCCGCGGCACCATCACAGCACCGGGCAGCATCAAGGTGGCCCTCGTCGACGAAGCCGGTCAGCCAACCGGCGAAGAGCGCACCATCACCGCGACCGACATCGTGATTGCAACCGGCTCCAGCGTACGCAGCATTCCAGGCCTCGAGACCGACGGCAAGGTCATTGTCGATAGCGATGACATTGTCACGGGGGCACTACATCCGAAGCGCGTCATTGTTGTTGGCGGTGGCGCCGTTGGCTGCGAGTTTGCCTCCTACTTCCGCGACATCGGCGCCGAGACCACCATCGTTGAGATGCTTCCAGCTCTCGTGCCGCTCGAAGATCGCGACGCATCGAAAGAGCTTGCGCGCGCGTTTACCAAGCGCGGCATCGCGATTCATGTGGCGCATCGCATCAGCGAGGGGAGCCTCGTGCGAAGCGCCGATGGTGTGACGCTCAGCATCGAGCCGGTCGACGGCACGGGCAGCGCAACCCCACTCAGTGCCGACCTGCTCGTTATCGCCGCCGGCCGCGTGCCGAACAGTAGCAACATCGGTCTCGAGAACAGCGCAGCCACAGTGGAGCGCGGCTTCATCACCGTAGACGCCCAAATGCGCACCACGCAGGAGCACCTCTACGCCGTTGGCGACGTCATCGGTGGCCTGCAGCTGGCACACGTTGCCGCGCACGAAGGGCTGATCGCCGCCCACGCGATTGCTGGCCAGCCGATTCACGCCATGAACTACACGAAGCAGCCGCGCGCCACCTACTGTCGCCCGGAAGTGGCATCAGTTGGCGCAACCACTCAAGAGCTTGAGCGCGACGGCGTGCCGTTCGTCGCTGGCGTGATGCCGTTTGCGGCGATCGCCAAGGCACACATCGGTGGCGACAGCGACGGCTTCTGCAAGGTGCTCCGACACGCTGAGAGCCGCGAACTGCTCGGCGTGCACATGGTTGGACCAAAGGTCACCGACCTCATCGCCGAAGCAAGCCTTGCCCTTGAGCTTGGCGCGACCGCCGAACAGGTGGGCGGCACGACGCATCCGCATCCAACGCTCAGCGAAGTGCTCGGCGAGGCGGCACTCGTCTCGCTCGGCCGCTCGGTGAACTTCTAGTGGCCGGACCACCGCTCATCGGCCGAGAGCTGCCAATGCTCGGCGCTGCGCCAAGCCACACCGAAGAGATCCTCGTCGCCTCAAAGCACCCAGAGTGGATTCGTTCGAAAGCACCAGGCGGCGCGCGCTATCGCGAGCTGCAGTCGCTCATGCGCACGAAGACACTGAACACCGTCTGTGAAGAGGCGCGCTGCCCGAACATTGGCGAGTGTTGGGAGCAGGGGACAGCGACCGTGATGATCCTGGGCGACACCTGCACACGCGCGTGCGGCTTTTGCGCAGTGAAGACCGGCCGCCCGGATGGCCTTGACCTCGACGAGCCGCGCCGCGTGGCGGAAGCGCTCGCATCGCTGAACCTTGACCACGTGGTGGTGACGAGCGTTGCCCGCGACGACCTGGCCGACGGTGGTGCCGCGATCTTCGCCGCGACGATTCGCGAGCTGCGCGCCCTTGCCCCCGACACGGGCGTCGAGGTGCTGATCCCCGACTTTGATGGCCGCGAGGAGCCGCTCCGTGCGGTGATGGAGGCGGCCCCCGACATCGTCGACCACAACCTCGAGACAGTGCAGCGCCTACAGAAGCCGGTGCGCAAGCGCG
>RGBZ01000167.1 GCA_009919365.1 bacterium | reverse complement strand
CTTCGCGCTGCTCCACGATCACGGTGAAATCGACGATGGTGAACGGGGCGACGTAGGTGGGTCGATGGCGCTCGACGAGCAGTTGGAACGAGGCCTCGGCACCCTCGTAACTTGCGCCGCCCGCCTCCATCTCCTTTACGAGTGTTGAGAGGGTCTTCGAATCAAGTCCAGAGTTCGCGAGCTCCACACCGAGCTCTGCCGCACGGCTCCCCGTGTTCGCCTTCCCTCCCAGCTCCGAGACAACGAGTCGCCCGCGGTTGCCAACGAGCGCTGGATCGATGTGTTGATAGGCGCGCGGCGTCTTCACCTGGGCCGCGCCGTGCACGCCACCCTTGTGGGCGAACGCCGAGCGGCCAACGTACGGCTGGTGGTCGTCGGGGGCGAGGTTCGCAATCTCAGCAACCTCATGGGAGAGATGCGAGAGGTCGGCGAGGCGATCGGCGCCGGCGACCGTGTGCTGCGTCTTCAGGGCGATGTTGGCGAGTAGAGAGACCATGTTCGCATTCCCCGCGCGCTCGCCGTAGCCATTGATCGTCGCCTGCACATGCCGCACGCCGGCGTCTACTGCCGCGAGGGCATTCGCCACCGCAAGCTCAGCATCGTTGTGCGTGTGGATCCCCCACACGATCTCTCTCGCCACCGCGTCGGCAGCGAGTGTCTCGCGCGCATCCTTCACGATCTCGGACATGCGCTTGGTGAGTGTGCCGCCATTGGTGTCGCAGAGAACTAGGGTTGATGCGCCGGCATCGCGTGCGGCGCGAAGCGTATCGAGTGCATAATCGCGATCGGCCTCGAAGCCGTCGAAGAAGTGCTCGGCGTCATAGACCATCTCGCGTCCGCGTTCAGCAATGTAGGCAACGCTCTCTGAGATCATGGCAAGGTTCTCAGCGCGCGACGCCTCCAGGACCGCCTCGACGTGCAGGGTCCAACTCTTGCCGAAGATCGTGACGATCGGCGTCTCGGCATCGAGGAGGGCGTTCAGGTTGGCGTCGTCGCCAGGCTTGTTCGACTTGTGGCGCGTGCTCCCGAAGGCGGCGAGCCGCGCACGCTCCCAGCGGATTTTCTTCGCCGCGGCAAAGAACTCAATGTCCTTTGGATTCGATCCTGGCCATCCCCCTTCGATGGCCAACATGCCGAACTCGTCGAGCGCGCGGGCGATGCGCAGCTTGTCTTGTAGCGAAAGGATCAGACCCTCGCTCTGCGCGCCGTCACGCAGCGTCGTGTCGTAGAGAAGGACCGGCTCGCGATCTGCGGCGCCGCTGGTGGTCACTTGAGGCTCAGCAACTGCTCCACGACGGCGTCGGTCGCCTCGCGGGTTCCTGCAAGGGTGAAGCCAGCGGCGCGGGCACCGGCGGCGTCGAGGCCTGGGGCAAGATCGGCGGTGCGCACGCCTGCACGAATCGTGTTGGCCACCGCCTGCTCGACGGCGGCTGCGGCATCGGCGCGGCCGAGCGATTCGCGCAGCAGCATTGCCCCAGAGAGGATCGTGCCGATCGGGTTCGCGAGGTTCTTCCCTGCGATGTCGGGGGCAGATCCGTGGATCGGCTCGTAGAGACCGAAGGTGCCATGTGCCGTACGTCGCGCACCGAGCGAGGCCGACGGAAGCATGCCGAGCGAGCCGGCGAGTACGGCCGCCTCGTCCGAAAGGATGTCGCCGAACAGATTCTCGGTGACAACCACATCGAAGGTGGCTGGCCAGGTTGCAAGGAGCATGGCGGTGGAATCAACGAGGCGATGCTCCAACTTGACGTCGGGGTAGTCGGCGGCCACCTCGGTCACGACCTTGCGCCAGAGGCGGCTCGTGGAGAGGACGTTCGCCTTGTCGACAGAGGTTACCGACTTTCGTCGCGTGCGCGCCAACTCAAAGGCGATCACCGCGACACGGTGAATCTCATCCTCGTGGTACGGGAGCGTGTCAACGGCGCGTCGCCCTGTTGGTGTCACCTCTTCGCCTGACGGCTTGCCGAAGTAGAGACCGCCGGTGAGTTCGCGCACCATCAACATGTCAACGCCCTTCAGGCGCTCAGCCTTGAGCGGGGAGGCGTCGGCGAGCTCTGGGTAGATCGTGACTGGGCGTAGATTGGCGAACAACTCATAGCGTGTGC
>RGBZ01000166.1 GCA_009919365.1 bacterium | reverse complement strand
GTCGGCAACCGTGGTGGTTCCTGAGCGCGCACTTTCACTAGCGATCGGCGCTGGTGGACAGAATGCCCGCCTCGCGGCGCGACTCACCGGATTCCGCATTGACATCGCCAGTGATGGAACCGGAGCTGCTGAGGCTCCTGCAGACGCCCCAGTGGGCGAGGAGGCCTAAGACGCCCGCCGGTCGTGCGCGCACCTGCGTGGCCTGTCGGCAGACACAGCCGAAGGAGATGCTCGTGCGGTACGGAGCCTCCGCAGATGGAGGGGTACGAGCGGGTGTAGTTGGCGGTCGAGGTGCCTGGATCTGCCAGAGCGGCGACGAAGCGCACGACCTACTCATTGCTGATGGACTACGACGAGGGTTACGAGGTCGCATCGCGGCCACAGAGATCGAACAGATTCTGATTGAGCGACGAAGCCAACGAGATGAAAGGGGGTAGCAGATGACGAAGCAGCGGAAGAGCATCCGTCCACCGCGCCCCGATCGTTTACCGCCGGAGCCGAAGCCAGCACGTGTTGCGCAGGTGCACGACGGCATCCTCGAGTTGCCCGCCTCCATCGTCGTTGGCGACCTTGCCACGCTGCTCAAGGTAAACCCTGCAGACATCATCAACCCGCTGATCCGTAGCGGTGTCTTTGCCACGATGAACCAGGGCATTGACCGCGAGACAGCCTCCCTCATTGCGACCGAGCTCGGGTTCACCGTCAAGGAGCCGGAGCCTGACGAAGATGAGGCAACGCCAGAGGCGACCCCTGAGGCCGTGCCAGCTGCAGCGAAGACGGAATTCTTTAGCGAAGCCCCAGGCGCCGCGCTGATCTCGCGCGCCCCCATCGTCACCGTCATGGGCCACGTAGACCACGGCAAGACGAGCCTGCTCGACGCGCTGCGCAAGACCAGCGTCGCAGAAGGTGAGCCCGGCGGCATTACCCAGCACCTTGGCGCTAGCCAGGTGCAGCGCGGTGACCGTTCAATCCTCTTCCTCGACACCCCTGGACACGAAGCGTTCACGGCGATGCGAGCGCGCGGCGCGCGGGTGACAGATATCGCCATCGTCGTGGTTGCCGCTGATGACGGCGTGATGCCGCAAACGAAAGAGGCGATCAGCCACGCTCGTGCAGCGAACGTGCCGATCATCATCGCGCTCAACAAGATCGACAAGCCAGATGCAAACCCGGATCGCGTGAAGACGGAGCTCGCGGAGTCGAATGTCGTGATCGAGGATTACGGCGGCGACGTGCCGCTCGTCGCGGTGTCGGCTAAAACGGGTATCGGTCTCGACGATCTGCTCGACATGGTTCTCCTCGTCGCCGATCTCGGTGACTACAAGGCTGACGCAGCGCGACTCGCGGTGGGCACGGTGATTGAGGCCCAGCGCGACAAGGGTCGCGGTCCGATCGCTACCGTGATCGTGCAGACGGGCACGCTCCGCGTTGGTGACCATATGGTCGTCGGCGCCATCTCAGGGAAGGTCCGCTCGCTGGAGTCGACCGATGGGGGCCGGATCAAGCTGGCTGGCCCCTCCACAGCGGTCGTTGTTTCGGGCCTCCCCGAGGTCCCCGTGAGTGGTGAGATCTTCCGCATTGCGGCAGACGAGAAGGAGGCCCGCTCCTGGTCTGAGGCCGCCGCCGACGCCACGAGCGCTGGGCGCGATAGCGGCCACGCCACGATGGAGGACCTGTACAAGCGCATCCAGTCTGGAGCTGGCAAAGAGGTCCGCGTCATTCTGAAGTCGGATGTGGCCGGATCACTCGGCGCCATCGAGCACCAGCTCGAGAAGATGCAGAGCGATGAGGTGCGCATCAACGTGCTCCTCTCCGCAGCGGGAGAGGTCACCGAGAACGACATCCTGCTCGCCTCAGCATCTGATGCGATCGTGCTCGGTTTCACCACCACGCTCACCCCAGGCGCACGCCGCATGGCCGAAACCAACAAGGTCGACGTGCGCCTCTACGAGATCATCTACGAGCTTGCCGACGACATGAAGGCAGCGCTCGAAGGGATGCTCGACCCAGAGAAGTCAGAGGTCGTCGAAGGGCGTGCCGAAGTGAAGCAGCTCTTCCCAGGGAAGGGCTTTGTCATCGCCGGCTCCATCATTCGCGAAGGCCGCGTCAC
>RGBZ01000165.1 GCA_009919365.1 bacterium | reverse complement strand
AGACTCGTCGTGCAAGGCCTCACTGGACGCGAGGGTGGCTTCCACGCCGGTCAGATGGCCGCGTATGGCACCAAGATCGTTGCAGGCGTCACGCCAGGCCGCGGCGGCGAGCTCGGCCTCGACGGCACTGTTCCCGTGTTTGACACGGTTCGTGAAGCTGTCGAGAAGACGGGCGCAAACACCAGCTGCATCTTCGTTCCTGCGGCTGGCGCTGCGGACGCCATCGCCGAGGCCGCCGCGTCGGGTATCAAAACCATCTTCTGCATCACCGAAGGGATCCCTGTGCACGACATGGTCGGCGCACTCGCCGTTGTGCAGCAGCACGGCGCACGACTGATCGGACCGAACTGCCCAGGCGCAACAACGCCGGGCGTGAACGGCCTCGGCGCAAAGATCGGCATCATCCCCGCCTCCATTCACCTCCCTGGCGATGTTGGCGTGGTGAGCCGCTCTGGAACGCTGACCTACGAAGCGGTGCAGTCGATGACGGATGCTGGCATCGGTCAGTCCACCTGCCTCGGCATCGGCGGCGACCCGATCATCGGCACCACCTTCCGTGACGCACTCGAACTCTTCGCCGCAGATCCAGCAACGCGCGCGCTGGTGCTGATCGGTGAAATCGGCGGCTCCGCCGAAGAGGAGGCGGCCGCATGGGCCGGCGAACATCTCAAGCACCTGCCACGTGTTGCCTTCATTGCGGGGCGCGCTGCGCCTGAGGGTCGCCGCATGGGACACGCTGGGGCGATCGTCTCTGGCGCATCGGGGCGAGCGATCGACAAGATCGCCGCACTGGAAGCTGCCGGGTTCAAAGTGGCCGGCTCGCCGACCGAGCTTCCGCGTCTGCTGATCGAGGCTGGCTACACAAAGCGCTAGGCGCTAGCGGATCCGCAGCTCCCCTGGGGCGCCGAATCCGAGCCTCGTCCACGCAGGGCCACCGGGCGCTTCGATCAACTCGATCAGCACGCCGTTGCAACTCTTCGGATGCAAGAAGGCGACTGGCCCTTCGACGCCGGCGACCGGCTCTGCGTTGATCAGTTGCACCCCCGCCGCGGCGAGAGCGGTGAGCTCCGCAGCGATGTCGGGAACTTCAAGGCAGAGATGGTGAAACCCCTCCCCCTTTGACTCGAGGAAGCGCGCGACGCCGCTCGTCGCATTCGTTGGCGAGACGAGTTCGATCTTGGAGTCACCGGCAGTAAGGAAGGCAATGCGGACCTCTTGCGATGGCACCTCGGCAACCTGCTCAAGCGCCAGACCAAGCACGCGCGTATGGAAGTCGATGGACGCGTCGATGTCGCGCACGACAGAGGCGACGTGGTGAATGCGACCGCGCACGGGGAGGCTCATAGCACCATCGCCTCACGATGCTCGCCCCAGACGCTGCGCAGTGCAGCGCTGATCTCGCCAACAGTGCAGCCAGCGTTCACAGCGGCCAGGATCGGAGGCATCATGTTGGCACTCCCCTTCGCCGTGGTGATCACCTCGGCGATGGCGTCCGTTGCGGCAGCGTTGTCGCGTGCGGCACGGAACGCCTGTAGTTCGGCAACCTGCTCGCGCTCGCGCGCCGGGTCAATGCGGGCAATGGCTGGCGTCTCGACCTCTTCATCGACGAATCGGTTGACGCCAACGATCACGCGCTCGCCACTCTCCACCTCACGCTGGTAGGCGTATGCCGAATCTTGAATCGCGCGCTGTGGGAAGCCCGCGGCAACGGCGGCAACCATGCCACCGAGGCGGTCCACTTCGGCGATGAGGGCGAGGGCGTCGCGCTCCACCTGATCGGTGAGCGCCTCCACCGCGTAGCTGCCACCGAGCGGATCTACCGTGCCTGCGACGCCAGCCTCATGTGCGAGGACCTGCTGCGTGCGCAGCGCGAGACGTGCCGAAGCCTCCGTAGGAAGAGCAAGCGCCTCGTCTTTGCCATTGACATGCAGACTCTGTGCGCCGCCAAGCACGGCAGCAAGCGCCTGATATGCGGCGCGCACGACATTGTTGTCAATGGACTGCGCGGTAAGGGTGGAGCCGGCGGTCTGCACATGGAAGCGGCAGAGGAGCGACTTCTCACTCTTTGCGCCGTAGCGATCGCGCATGATGCGCGCCCAGATGCGGCGTGCGGCACGGAACTTTGCGACC
>RGBZ01000164.1 GCA_009919365.1 bacterium | reverse complement strand
CGCGCACCGGTTGAGGCACGTGACCCCGCCGTTGCGGGTGCCCCAGGCGCCTGCGCCGGGTGCAGCTGCCGCTGGGAGGAGGAGTGGGACCTCACGCTCCACACCATCGCCAGCGCCGAGGATGTTGCCGCCGTCATCGTTGAGCCGATCCTTGGCGAAGGTGGCTACGTTGTGCCGCCGGCTGGCTTCCTGCCGCGCCTCCGCGAACTCACCCGTGAACTCGGCGCTCTGCTCATCGCCGACGAGGTGCAGACCGGCTACGGGCGCACCGGCAAGATGTTTGCCGTGCAGCACCAGAACGTTGAGCCCGACATCTTGGTAATGGCGAAGGGGATCGCCTCCGGCCTCCCCCTCTCAGGAATCATCGCCCGCAAGGAGCTGCTCGACACCTGGGAGCCGGGCACGCACGGTGGAACTTACGGCGGCAACGTCGTCGCCTGCGCCGCTGCACTTGCAACACTTGATGTGATTGAAGAGGAGGGGCTCGTTGCGAACGCGGCGGCCCGCGGCACGCAGATGCTCGATGGCCTGAAGAAGCTCGCGGCCGGTCGCCCTGGAATCGGCGACGTGCGCGGCCTCGGCCTGATGCTTGCCCTTGAGTTTGTGGAGCCTGGCGTTGGTGACGGCCGCGCCCCCGACGCTGCCGCAGTGAAGCGCGTGATCGCCGAGGCGAATAAGCGCAAGTTGCTGCTGCTCTCCGCCGGCTCGTACGCCCAGGTGATTCGCATCATTCCGCCACTGGTCACCACGCCAGCAGAGATCGACCTCGCACTAAAAATCCTGGAAGAGTCACTTGACGCTGCAGGGGTAACCCGCAGCTAACTGTTTGCGGGGCTTCCCCGCCTAACTCAGCAGGTCGGCTGGAGCAGGCGGAAGCGGATCGCTTCCCTCATTCACATAGCGCTCTACAAGCGCCCGTGATCCACGAACGCCAAGCTGCGAGAAGAGCGACGCAAACTTCGCGCGCTGCGTTGCGAGAATCTCTGGTGTACCGGCCGCCTCCCAGAGCGCCTGCTTGAATGGCCCAAGCGCCTTCTTGCGCGTGCGGTAGAGGAACTGCTCGTCGGTATCGCCAGGCTTCGCCTCATCGGCGGCGTTGGCACGCAACCACGCGGTGATCTCAGCGCGCAAGGTGCCGTCGAGTGCCGGGTGGTCGAGCAGGATGTTCTGGAACCCAGTGGCGAGGTGGATCTCTGCGGCGCCAACCTCTGGGAAGCGATGGAAGAGATCGTCAGGGAGTGTCGATGCACCATGCTGCACCGCACCCGCGAGGCCACGAGCGCGGGCCAGCTCGCCGAGATCTTTCAGCACAGAGAAGTCGAGGGCGACCTCCGCGACGCCGCCACCTGGGAGCGGTACGCCGCCATGGCTCGTTCCGGTCTGCACTGAGACCTTGCGCAGGCCAATTGCTCCAGCGCGGCGGTGCGCACCGCATTCACACGCTGCTGCTCCTGCACCGTTGGCAGGGCGAGGTCAACGAGTGTGGAGGCGTCGATGTCGATGTTGCGATAACCAGCGTCAACAGCGAGTCGGCAGGCACGTGCGATCTCAGCGGCGACCCCTTCGGGGTCGGTGGCGTACTTCTTGGCGACGAATTGGTAGTGATCGCCTTGAATGAAGACTGGCCCACGCCAACCGGCGGCAATCGCTCCGCAGAGCACGCTCGTGGCGTAGTCGGCGGGGCGCTGGAAGGTGTAGGTCTGCTCGGAGCGCGCCAACTCAAAGATGATCGCTGCGCCATCCATGTCCGCGGCGGTCTCTAGCGCGGTACGTGACATGTCGAAGACCTGGCTACGCAGGTTCAGGGCAGGAACGGTGAGGCCTTCGTAGGCGTTATTTGCGCGGGCGGCGTACAGCGGCGCGATGCTGGCGCTCTGGATCCCCGCAGCGGCAGCTGTGGCACGGGCGAGCCATTGCGCGGCGGTGACGGTCGCCTCGTCGGTGGAGAAGGCTGCCGTCCAGGCGATGGTCGCGGCACCACTCTGGCGCAGCTGGGCGGCATCAAGAACCTCGACGGTGCCCGCAGGCGTAACGCGCAGCGAGTCGCTGAGAAGTTGGCGGAGAGCTGCGGGTGAGGTAGCGATACGACTCATTCAGGAATCGTAGCGCGAGTAGCGCGAATTGGAGCCC
>RGBZ01000163.1 GCA_009919365.1 bacterium | reverse complement strand
GCAGCGCGCCGAATTCCCAGCCGCGGTGCGGCGGAGTTTCCCACTGGGCGCGCGCCCGGCGCCAGGCCTCCGGCTCGGCGCGCGCCACGGCGGCGCTCGCCTCGCGCTTCTGCAGATGCAGCGCCGCGGAAATTTCCGCCAGCTCCCGGCTCGCCGCGAGCTCGCGCTCCCGCTCGTCCACCACCCGCACGCGGACGCGCAGGTGATCCGGAAGGGGCTTGTCCGCCCAGACGGCGGGATCGATCGCGACTCGAAAACGCTCCGCAATCAGCGCCGCCAGCGCGCCGGTCAGGGGCTCGCGCCGGGCCGTCAACCGGTCGCGGGAGGCCACCTGGTCGGCGAGCCCCTTCGCCGTTTCGGCCAGCGGCACGAACGCCCGGCGCAATTCCTTCGGCAGGGCGCGCAGGTAGTGCTCCACCTTTTCCGCGAGATGGCCCGGGACTGCCCAGTCGAGCGCCGCGGGCGTCGAGCTCGTCTTTGACCTCAACGGTGATGGGATAAGGACCTTATCGATTGATGGAGGGGTGAAGTTTGACCTTGACGCTGACGGAAAGCTGGATCGGGTCGGTTGGGTTGGCGCAGGCGATGGATTACTGGCGCGTGATCTGGACGGCGATGGTCAGATTGACGATGGCAGTGAGCTCTTTGGCGAAGCCACGGTGCTTGCTGATGGCAGCCGCGCCAAGGATGGTTTTGAGGCCTTGGCGGCTCTTGATAGCAACCGAGACGGTCAGGTGGATGCGCAAGACGAGGCATATGCAACGCTTCGGATTTGGAGCGATGCCAATGCCGATGGGAAAACCGATGCGGGTGAGCTCAAGAGCTTGGCCGAACTCGGGATCACGAGCATCAGCACGCAAGCCAAGCCGGTGACGGCGTTTGATGAGGGTAACCTCATTGGGCTCACGGCCACGTATGAGCGGGTTGACGGCAGCAAGGGCGAGGTGGCTGATGTGTGGTTCCGGGTCTCGAGTGCGCAGGCGCTTGAGCAAAAGGCTGCGGATTTGGGTGATGCGCTCAGTAGCTATGCGACAGGGGCCAGTGGCAGCGACAGTACGCCGCAGGCACCGCGCGCAGGGGCAGGTGGTGCTGAGCGTGGTCAGCCCGTGGCAACGCTCGCAGGCAAGCTCGAGACGGCTGCCACACAAGGGCTGACCGGTGGCGTAGCGGCACCTTCGGGGGCTAAATCAACCGGCATGCTCGGTGGTAGCGGTACCTCGAGCTGAGTGAAGGGCGACTTCAGCGAGCGCTCAGGATCGGGGTCTTGTGGGGGTTGGGTTTGGTGACAAGCCCGACCTCCACTTGGCTTCGACTCAATCGGTAGCCTCACCATCAACGACCCATGCAGTCTAGTGCAACGCTCGATCACGCCGAGGAACCTGTAGTTTGCTCCTCCGCTGTCCTTTGTCTCGCTGCTTTGGCGCATGCCGGCGGAGGCACTCCGCTCTCTCCTGAACAATTGCATCGACACTACGCACTCGGGCGTGATGAACCCAGTGCCGACATGATGGTACGAATCGCCGAAGAAAATGGCTTCAAGGCGGCTCGTCAGCAGCTGAGCTTTGAGCAGCTTCGTGAAATCCGGCACTTATTTCCGCTCATGGCGAGGCTCAAGTCTGGGCATTGGGTGGTACTGGCGGGCATTGCAGACTCCGGAAAGCCAGAGTCAGTAGGTGTGCTCGACCCCCTTGAAGTCAAAGCCTTTGTCAAGGACAGCTTGCGCGAAGACTTTGAGGCCGTGTGGGCATCAGAAGTGGTGATCGTTCGACGCCGTTATGCCTTGACCGATGAGAATCAGCCTTTTGGTTTTTTATGGTTTCTGCAAGACATCTTAAAGCAGCGTGATGCCTTTCGTGACGTTGCGGCTGCTTCAATCATTCTCACCTTTCTTGGGCTTGCCTCGCCGCTTTTTACGCAATTGGTCATCGACAAAGTACTGATGCACCAGAACATGTCCACGCTTGTCGTACTCACCGTGGGGATTGTAGGTGTGATACTTTTTGAGACGATCTTCACTTACATCCGGCAGTTCTTGATTATCGGGGCCACCAACAAGATCGATATGCGCCTTACGCGCAAGGCCTTCACACACCTGATGGCCTTACCGATTCAATTTTTCGAATCAACCGCC
>RGBZ01000162.1 GCA_009919365.1 bacterium | reverse complement strand
GAGCGCTTGCGGATTTATTCGTAACGCAGACCTGCAATCGATGTGTCGAGCGCAGTACGGGGGTGGTGCAAGTCAGTGCGGCTTCATTAGAGACGCTGACCAGCAAGCCTTTTGTCGTGCAATAACCGGCTCCGGTGCACCTGCCTGCGGCTTTATCCGAAACGCTGACCAACAGTCGCTTTGCCGCGCGCTCACGGGAAGTGGGTCGAGCTACTGTGGATTTATTAGAGACCAGGACTTGCAGGCACACTGCAGGGCCCTCACAGGGTGAGTTTGCGCACACCCAACGAGTTGGTCTCGTATCTCGCAAGCGCCTCCAGCACGTGGCGGTGGCAGCTTGGGAAGTGATGGCCCAGTCAGTCGCATGCGGACCTCCAGCTCTCAAGTCCAGTCGCAGTGCCTAGGAACTTGGGACTTTGAAGACGACACTTACTGGACCACTGCCGTGATGCGACTCGTATGTAACTCGCCCGTGGTACCAAAACGGCGCTGCCTTACCGTCCGCCAGCTTGCCATCCCGGACGAAGAGGTGAATGGCAATGCCGCGCTGCTCATGCTCGATAATCTCACGGCCTCGCTTGCTCTCCGGCGTTGTTGCGTTCTGGCTCTGCCAGTGGAAACGATGCTCGTCGATCCAGTGGTCGAGGTACTTGTGTTGATCGGCCTTACCCTGCTTGTTCAGCGTCACTAGCAGCACATGTGCATTCTTGTCGTTCAGCGTCACGTGCCCCACGTTCCAGCTGCCCGGGTTGAACGCCTCGCCGAACAGTGCCGCAATCTCCTCGCGCTGAAAGCTCTGGCCGACGGCCAGGTCCAGCGGATCGATAACGCCGCGTAGCCGCGCCAGCATGCGCATTTCGTCGGTGGACGGCATGTCCTCGTAGGCCGGGTTATTGGCCTTCAGCACGTACTGGCCATCGCGGGTCTTGGTCACCACTCGCAGCAGATACTGGTTTTCACCGGACTCGTCCTGCCGTTCGATTGCCACCACGTTACCGGTGATCGAGCCGGCGCGCGTGGGGCTCATGAGCTCCAGCAAAAGGTAGTCACCGTCGCGTACGGGGTTCTTGCCTCCATCCATGGAGTTACCAGTAGCCCGCGCGATGAAGTGCCGGCTCGGGTCGAGCGGACCATACGTCGCTGGTAGCGTGCGATGCTCTTCGGCGTCGGTGCGCCCCGTCTTGAAGTGGCCACAGGCGATTTTCAGGTTCGGGAAGTACGGTAATTCCACGGCGTCGCGGCGCTTGGCAGGGAACGGCACCACTTTGCCGGTTGCCGGCTGGGGCTGCAGGCGAACCTCGTAGGCCGCCAAGCGGTAGTCCACCACCTCCTGCAGCATCTCGGCCAGCGCGGGGGCCATCTTCCCAGGCACGCTTTGCGTCAGAGCGAAGGTCGATCCTTCAATCTTGAAGGGCGCCGTTGTGCCCGGAGCACGATTGCCGCCTGTCCACGCCTTGACTGGGTTGTCGCGCCAGTAGCGCAACCATGTGGGGTCTGCAGCGGCGATAGTACGAACCTCTGCCGGCAGGTCGGCCAGCAAGGGTCGGCGCCGATCCAGCACGCCGCGCGAGCGCTGCGCCAACTCCTCCAGCACCACGGGCTGGCGCAGGCCGTCCACTTCGAGCAGCGCCTCCAGCAGCACCATCTTGAAGCTTTTGGTCATCGCGGTGACCTCGACTTCGCGCAGCAGACTCTGGAACTGATCGGCCACTGCCGACTCTAGCTCGGTCAGGTCGCCCATCGTTCTCACCAGCGCAAACCACTGGCCAGCCTGTTGTCGCATGGCCTGCACGCTGCTGCCTGAGCGAAAGAACTCGCTCAGCGTGGGGCGCCTGCCGAGCACGTCGCGCAAGGCTTCGTAGTCTTTCTGTGGCCCGCTGCTGTCTAGCGACTTCAAGAAATCAATGATCGCGAGGTCGTAGTTAACGTAGCAACCTGCGGGCAGGTCCAGTGCTTGCCTCTCCGCCTGGCGCGCGAATGCGGCCAGCGCCTGGTAGGTGGAGCCTACACCGAACAACGCTTGTGGCTTTTGCAGAAAGCTGTGGTGGTTGCCAATGAAGTCCAGTACCACCAATTGCTGCTTGCCTTCGCTACGTCGCAGGCCGCGGCCCAGTTGCTGCAGGAACAGGAT
>RGBZ01000161.1 GCA_009919365.1 bacterium | reverse complement strand
CAGTGCCGCACGCGCCGAGATCGCCTCGCGCATTGGCTGGCTCACCAAGGAGACGGGCGGCTCCTCACTCCGTTCCCAGGCCGCCTTCCGTCGTGCCCGTGGTGTGTCGGCAAGCGCGTGGGTCCCACGTGCGCTTCTCACCGTAACCATCGTTCTCTCAGTGCTGACAAAGCTTGATCCGGCACTCGCCGAATTTTTTGCGCTCACCAAGATCTCTCTAAATGGTTCCGACTTCCTTACGGGGAGTCCTTGGCGTCTTGTTACCGTCGCATTCGTACACGGGGGAATTGATCCGGGATGGCAAACATGGGCGTTGCACCTCGCCTTCAACGCCATAGCGCTCGATATTGCGGCACAACTGGTTTACCGTCTCTATGGTGCGAAACGGCTGATTGGCTGGTATTTCATCGGAGTAATCGGCGCTTCGCTCGCAAGTGCAATCTGGCTACCTAACGGCTATTCGGTCGGCGCATCGGGTGGTGTTTTCGCCCTCTTCGGAATTGCTCTTGGCGCAGAGTGGGCTCACAGGCCGCTCGTTGAACGTGGCATGCGCGAGGCGCTCGGTCGCGTCGGTGGTCTATTACTCATCAACATTGTGCTCGGATTCGGAATCGGGTTCGTTGGCGGCGGTATCGACAACTCCGCGCATATTGGCGGGCTACTCACAGGGCTGATCTTCGGCGTGCTCGTGCAGCCCACCCGTGCAGAGGCAATGCGTCGTTGTTGGTCTGCAGCCGTCATCGCGCGCGCATCTCGCTGAACGGCTGACTGCACTCAAGGGCGTCCATCGTGCGCTTCTCCCCATCGGCGGGAACCTGGTTGGCATCAGCCGTGAAGAGTGGCTACAGATTCCAGCTGAGAGCCTGGTCATCAATCCAATTCGCGATCCAGAGTCGTGGCGCGCCGCTGCTACGTGGCCGGGGGACCGCGGACTGATCCTCGCGCTTGTTCCTGCGCCAGGCGATGAGGCGCCGGAGCCAGTGGAGATCCTGCTCTGGGCGGTGCGCTATGCCGCGTCGCTCGGTGGGCGAGGCCTCGATCGTGTCGGCGTCGCCGGCATGTTGCCGACTACCAAGGCAGCCCCTGATCCCGTTGAAGCAGAGAAGCGCATTGCGCTGCTGGAGCGTTTGGTGGCGCTGTCGGCCGCGAACGAAGAGACGCTGCGCGCCGAACTCGACCCACGCGCCTTCCAGCCGATCAAGCGGCCGCAGCGATGATCGAAGTGCAGGTTCTCCCAATCGGGCCGCTGCGCACCAATGTGGTGCTCGTGGGTGATCCAGAGCGTCGGGAGGCAATCGTCGTTGATCCTGCGATTCCGTCGCTCACCACACTCACCACACAACTCGCCGAGCGCGGTTGGCGCTTAGTGTTGGCCCTCGCAACTCATGGGCACTGGGATCACATGGGGGAGATGGCGGCGCTGGCGGCGCACCACAAAACGCACCATCACGAGGAGTTGCCGATCGGCGTGCACCCGCTCGACCGCTATCGACTCATCGAGCGCGGCGGCGATGCTCGACTCACTCGCGCGGTTGCGAACGCTTGATCCTGCCACCCGTGTGATCCCAGGGCATGGGCGAGAGACGATGATCGGCACCGAAACGGCATGGATCGACAACTCCATTCGCACGAAGAGCCTGACGGCGGATCGCACATGAGCCACGACGCACTGCGCGGCCTGGTGGCCGTTGGCGAACTGAGCGCCACACTAGCGGCACAGGCCACCCTCCTTGCCGACGCGGGTGTGCCCATCGTCGTAACGGGGAGTCCCACCGCCGATCGCCGCGATGCGCTCGCTGCAGCAATCGCCGCCGCCTCGCCACTCCCCGCTGGGGCCGAGAGCGCAGAGATCAAGATCGCCGTCGACGAGGCATTCGTCTGGCTCACCGATCCAGCGGGGGTCGGCTGCCTCGTTGCGGGTGCTGGCGGCGCGCCACGTAGCCCGCGCTCTACGCGTCTCATCGCTCATGGCCTTATCGAGCGCTTGAGCGCGGTGACCACGAAAACGGTGGTTCGATCCCTCGTTCGCGGATTCCCACTCATCGCCACGGCACCCGGCCGCGACCTTGCTGAGCTGCTTGACCTGCTGCGCGGGGCAAACCTGCGCGTGCCAGAAGATGACCTGCATCGTCTCGGACTCGTGATCGTG
>RGBZ01000017.1 GCA_009919365.1 bacterium | reverse complement strand
CCTTTCGAAGAAGGGGGCAGGCCCGGTCACCGCTGGCGACATCAAACCGAACGGCCAGATCGAGATCGTCAACCCAGAGCTCGTTCTTGCGACACTCGACTCCGACAAGGCGGCCATCGAGGCCACCCTTGTTGTTGAGACCGGCGTCGGCTACGTCTCCTCGGACCGCGTTGATGCCGACCCTGAGGGCGAAGTGCGACCACGCGGCGTGATGAGCGTTGACGCGATCTTCACCCCAGTTCGCAAGGTCAACTTCACCGTTGAGAACACTCGCGTCGGCCAGGACGTCGACCGTGAGAAGCTCATCCTTGAGATCGAGACCGACGGCACGATCACGCCAGAGGCAGCGGTTCGCAAGGCGGCGGCAATCCTTGTCGGCCAGTTCACCGCCTTCTCAGGTCTCGGCGAGGCTCCAGTGGCAGCGCCAGCGGCGGAGGCCGGCGGCAACCTTCTTGATCTTTCCATTGAAGACCTAGATCTCCCGATGCGCGCCTATAACGCACTGAAGCGCGCAGGCATCCTCAAGGTTCGCCAGCTTCTCACCGCCCTTGATGGCGGCGAGATGGAGCTCCTGAAGTTGCGCAACTTCGGCCAGAAGAGCCTCAACGAGGTTCGGGAGAAGCTTGTTGAGCGCGGCTTTGATGTGCCCGAGAGCACCATCCCTGCCGACGCCATCTTCGACGAAGATGAGAGCGACGCCGATGACGAGGAGAAGGCCTAATGACCTCGCACGCGATTGGCGGACGGAAGCTCTCCCGCAAGCAGGGGCCTCGCCTCGCGCTGTATAAGAACCTAATCGTGTCGGTGCTGCGCTACGAGCGTATTCAGACGACCGAAGCCAAGGCGAAGGAGATTCGCCCCCAGGTTGAGCAGATCATTACGCTCGCCAAGAAGGGTGGGCTTTCGGCCCGACGCGCCGTGATTGCAGCCCTCCCAGAGGAGCCGCTCGTCGTTGAGAAACTCTTTGATGAGATCGTTCCGAAGTATGCGAACCGCACGTCGGGCTACTGCCGCATCACCAAGATTGGCATTCGCCAGGGTGACTCGGCGCCGCTTGTGCAGCTTGAATTGATCTAGGAGGATCAGATGAACACGAAGACCTGGACACCTCGCGCCGCTGAAATCGAGCGCCGCTGGTTCGTGATCGATGCCGAGGGTCAGACCCTTGGGCGACTCGCAACGAAGGTGGCCTCAACGCTGATGGGGAAGGGGAAGCCAACCTTTGCTGACCACCTCGATTCCGGCGACTTCGTGATCGTCATCAACTCGGCGAAGCTGGTCGTCACTGGCGACCGACTTCTTTCGAAGAAGTACCACTCACACTCCGGTCAGCCAGGCGGTTACCGATGCCGATGCGGATCATCCGCACGCTCCACAGAAGCCGGAGCCCCTCGCGTGAGCCCGAAGGAGAAGAGCGTGGCCAGTTTGCCGTACTACCAGGGAACTGGTCGACGCAAGACCTCCATTGCACGCGTTCGCCTCGTCGCCGGTGAGGGCCAGATCGTCATCAACGGGCGCACCTACGAGCAGCACTTTGGTGGTGCCGTTCCGCAGTCCGAGGTCTTCGCACCATACCGAGTCACCGGCACCGAGGGTCGTTTCAACGCGATGGTGAAGGTGGAGGGTGGTGGTATCTCCGGCCAGGCTGGCGCAATCCGCCACGGTATCTCACGCGCACTCCTCTCCGCCGATCCAGAGGCGTATCGACTTCCACTCCGCCAGGCCGGATTCCTCACGCGCGACCCGCGCGCCAAGGAGCGCAAGAAGTACGGTCTCCGACGCGCACGCAAGGCGAAGCAGTTCACCAAGCGCTGATCTAGCGCCAGGAACGCCGTGACCACGGTTCGCTTCGGCACCGATGGGATCCGCGGGATCGCTGGCGAAACACTGACCGTTGAAATCGCCGCCGCGTTGGGCGTTGCCCTGATGTTGCAGCACCCTAAAGGGCTGGTGCTGGTAGGTCGCGACACGCGTCCGAGCGGCCCCGAGTTGGCGAGCGCTTTGGCCGGTGCTATCGAGGCGCATGGCGGCACTGTCGTTGATGTCGGCATCATTCCAACTCCAGGACTCGCCTCGCTCGTGGCTGGTGAACCACGTGCCGCATGCGGCGTGGTTATCACCGCCTCACATAACCCAGTGGAGTACAACGGCTTGAAGGTGCTCGCACGTGACGGGCGCAAGATTCCTGACGCTCAGGAGCGAGCGCTTGAGGCGGCTATGGAAGGCGCTCTGGCAGCGGGCGTGCATCTGGTAGCCCCTTCGGCAGGACGCGGAACTGAAGCGGACGAGTATCGAGTGCGCTACGAGCGGACATTGGCCTCGCTTGCGCAAACTGTGGACGCTGCTGGACTGCGTGTGGTCGTGGATGCAGCGCATGGAGCAGCCTCGCCATTCGCCGTCGCAGCGCTCGCCGCCACAGGTGCCACGGTATTGCCGTTCGCAATGGGTGGCGGCGTGATCAATGACGGCGTTGGCGCTACCGATCCCGCGGCCCTGGGCGAGCAGGTCCGCGCGTTCAGCGCCGACCTGGGCATTGCGCTTGATGGTGATGCAGATCGCTGTGTGGTCGTGGATGCGAACGGGAGAGCAATTGACGGCGACGTGTTGATTGCCCTTGTCGCCTTAGATCGAAAGGCGCGAAGGGTTGTCGGGTCGGAGCTTGCCGTGGCCACGGTGCTAACCAACAGCGGCGTAGAGCGCCACCTTGCCGCCCACGGGATCAAACTGGAGCGCACCCCCGTCGGAGATCGATACATCGCTGAGCGACTCGCTGCTGGCCAGGGTGGCTTCGGTGGCGAGAAGAGTGGCCACCTTCTCTTCACAGAGCTCTCGCCGACCGGCGACGGCCTCCTCAGTGCGATTACCGTGCTCGGACTTGTGGCCCGCGCGGGGATCCCCGTTGGGGAGATGGCAGACGCCATTCCACTCGACCCGCAGCTCCAGCGAACTGTGCCGGTAACCCCAGGCGATGGGGAGCGACTGCTCGCAGAGCCTGAACTTCAGAACGCTATTCGCCAGGCTGAGGTGGCACTCGCACAGACAGGCGGGCGTGTCCTTGTGCGCCTCTCTGGGACCGAGCCCCTGCTCCGCGTGATGGGCGAGGGCCCCGATCACGCAGCGGTCACCACAGCCGTTGAGCACCTGCTGGAGGTCGCCGCGAGCCTCGTACGCGGGCGGTAGACTAGCCCCATGTGCGGGATCGTCGGCTACATCGGTTCACGCGACGTCTCAACGACGTTGATCGAGGGGCTGCGTCTGCTCGAATACCGCGGTTATGACTCTGCAGGGATCGCCGTTGCGGCCACAGGTGGCGAGATCTCGATGCGCAAGCGGGCAGGCCGCCTCGCAAATCTCGAAGGCGTCCTTGACGAACTGCCAACCGGCTCGATCGCTGGAATCGCCCACACGCGGTGGGCCACCCATGGCGCGCCAACCGACCTGAACGCCCACCCCCACATGGATGAGCACGGCGAGATCGCCATTATTCACAACGGGATCATTGAGAACTACGCCGAGCTCCAGCGGGAACTGACAGCGAAGGGGCACACCCTGTCGAGCGACGTTGACACCGAAGTCATTGCCCACCTGATTGAGGACGCCTACGAGGGCGACATTCGCCTTGCGGTAGCGGCCGTGCTTCCTCGGCTGCACGGGCAGTGGGCGCTTGTCGTGATGCACCGCGGTGAGCCAGGTCGGATCGTTGCCGCTCGCCGCGAGGCACCGCTTGTGGTCGGTATTGGGGAGGGGGAACAGTTCCTTGCCTCTGACCCTGTTGCGATCCTTGAGCACACCAACAAGATTGTCTTCTTGCGCGACGGCGACCTCGCCGACTTGCAGCGCGGCGGAATCACTCTCTACGACGCAGCAGGAACAACATTCGCGCCAAAGATTGAGACGATCAGCTGGGATGGTGCCGCAGCACGCAAAGAGGGGTACGACCACTTCATGCGCAAGGAGATGGATGAGCAACCTCGTGCGCTCTCCGCCGCGATGCTGGGACGGGTGTCGGTTGACGGGGTGGCGATCAGTGAACTTGATGCGATCGCACCCGCACTTACCGCGGCGCGTTCGATTGAGATCGTTGCCTGCGGATCGGCCTACTACGCATCACTCACGGCGGCCACGCTCGCTGAGCGTCTCTTGCGCGTACCTGTGCGTGTGACCGTTGCGAGTGAGTTCCGATACGACCCGCCAGCCCTCGGTCCATCAAGCCTGGTGATTGCTGTCTCCCAATCGGGGGAGACGGCTGACACCCTTGGTGCCGTCCGAATTTCGAAGGCGGCTGGAGCGACGGTGCTCGCGATTGTGAACGCCGCGGGCTCATCGTTGACGCGAGAAGCTGATGCGGTTGTCTTGCTGCAGGCCGGCACAGAGATTTCGGTTGCTGCAACGAAGAGCTACACCTCGCAGGCGCTTGTGACGCTTCTTGTCACGCTGGACATGGCGCGGCGTGCGGGAGCGCTGACCGCAGAGGAACTGAAATCGTGGTCGACTGAGCTACTCACGATCCCTGCGATGGCCTCGGCTGCACTTGATTCGTCAGACGCACTGCCAGCAATCGCCAAGAAGTATTTCAGCGCAAGCGGCTTCATGTTCGTCAGCCGTGGAGCAGGGATCGCTACCGCGTTTGAGGGGGCCCTAAAGCTGAAGGAGCTTGCCTATATCCACGCCGAGGGGATTGCGGCGGGTGAGATGAAACATGGTCCGATCAGCCTCCTTGGCGCCGATCATCCGGTGGTGGCAGTGGTGCTGAACTCACCAGTGCTTCCGAAGCTACTGAGCAATCTCATGGAGTCGCGTGCCCGCTCAGCACCAGTAATCGCGATTGTTTCTGGGGTTGATGAATGGTCAAGCTTCGCGACGGATGCCGTCGTGGTTCCCGCCGCGCGCCCAGAGATTGCCGCGCTCATTGCGACGATTCCGCTGCAGCGATTCTCGTACGAAATGGCACTTCTGGCTGGCGCCGATATTGATCAGCCGAAGAACCTGGCGAAGTCTGTCACCGTCGAGTGATGGACGGGGGAGAGCACGCCACAAGCACGCCGGAGATCGGCATTGACATCATTCGTGTCGAACGAATTGCGAACGTCCTGCTGCGCCATCCAGAGCGATTTGAACTGCGAGTTCTGACCGTCGCAGAGCGCTCGTACGTTCGTGGCCGCCCGGAGACGATGGCTGGCCGATGGGCGGCGAAAGAGGCTGTCTCCAAGGTGCTCGGCCTCGGCGTTCGCGGCATCGGTTGGCAAGAGATTGAGGTTGAGCGGCTCCCAACTGGGCAGCCGTCCGTTCGCCTCCACGACCGCGCTGCGGCACGGGCGACGCAGTTGGGCATCCAGCACATTGCGCTCTCCATCACTCACGAGCGGGAATATGCGGTGGCGATCGCTTACGCCGTGCGAACCGCTGGCGGCCGATATCTCTTCCCGCCGCAGATTGGGGAAGACCTTGATGCTGCCGAAGCAGCGCTCCTCGCACGCATTGAGCGCATCAAGGCGCTTCGACGTGAGGAGCTCGCTCTCCTGGCGGAGCCGGCAGGGAAGTCCCAAGGATGAGCGGGATTCCGGAACGCATCCAGGCAGGCGGGCTGCCGGCGCTCGGACGTGATGCCTGGGTTGAGGTTCGGCTTGACGCGATCGCAACCAATGTCCGCGCATTGAAGGCGAAGCTGCCTCCGGGCGGCCACCTGGATGTCGTGTTGAAGGCAGATGCGTACGGCCTTGGCGCCGTCCCGATCGCGCGAGCGGCTTTGGCGGCTGGCGCACGTGCGATCCTTGTTACGACCTTCGATGAGGCCCAAGAGCTACGCGACGCTGGGATCACGGGTCCAATACGTGTTCTCTGGCGCGTTGCCTCTGCGCACCTGCGCGACGCCGCTGCTACGGGCATTGGCGTTACCGCTTCATCGCCCGCTGTGGTGCGCGAGCTCATCAACGCAGATCTCTCTGGTCTATCGCCACTCAGCGTTGACATTGAAGTGGATACCGGGCTCGGCCGTGACGGCATTTTGCCGAGCGAACTCGCGGCGCAGGTAGCAGCGCTACGAGGTAACCCAAACATTGCCCTGCGGAGTATCTGGAGCCACCTCACTGCTGCCGAGAACGTTGATCGATCACGCCTACAGGAGGAGGTGCTTGAGCAGGCTGCAACCCAAGTGCCAGAACTCGAAGCGCACCTGGTCGGCTCAGGCGGACTGCTCACCATCGGCGAGTCGCAGAAGGTCGCGCGCGTCGGCATCGCACTCTTCGGCGTCGTGCCAAATGCGCTGCGACCGACGATGACCGCGGCAACGATCGGCATCGAACGTGTATACGGCCTTGCTGCACGCCCCGTGCGCATCGCGACCCTCCCCGTGGGTCATGGCGTGGGGTATGGACCCGCATTCATCGCTGAGCGTGAATCAAGGATCATCACCCTGCCGATCGGGTATGCCGACGGCATCTCGTATCACGATCGAGGAGTCGCTGAGGTGTTGGTTGGAGCAAGCGTGACGCGATCGGCATATCTCCTCGTCCGCGAAGATCTTGACCGCATCTTCTATGCGCTGATGTCAGACGCTGAGCCCACACGGCTGCTGAGTAGCGTCACGCTGCCCACGGGGGCCAAGGGGAGCGCGGTGGAGCAGATGCTGAAGAGTGTGGCGGGCGTGGAGGCGAGTGTTGAGATCTCCACCACGTTGCGTGGCGATCCAAGCTCCCTTGGTCGTGCCGCGAGCCGCTGTGCAGCGGCGCTTGCGGTTCCCGTAGTGATTCTCGATATCGCCCACGACGCTGGCCGTGCCGCTTGGGCGGCACCGGGCGCGCCTGGGGAACTTCTCACTATCCCCGAAGCTGCGCTAATCCCTGCAGATGCGTCGGAGCGTCGTCGCCGTTGCGATGCAGTTCTACGTTCAATCGGCGAACGCGATCGCGCCGCCGTTGCAGATCGGCTCGGTGACATTGCAGATCGGCCAATGTCGGGTCGCGATGATGCGGGAGATCAGATTCGTGCCGCTGCCTGCGCCGATGCACTCCGCTCATTGGCGGAGCACTCGATTGATCTCGGGTCGTCGCTGGACGGTGCGGTGGCCATTTTGACAGGTGAACTTGCGGCGTATCTCGCCGCCGGAGCCGTGCCTCTTGCGGCTCTTGCGGTACTGATGCCCCTTGGACGGACCACGGTACTGCTCGATGGCGCTGGCGTCTTCGCGGCGCTCGGCACCGAGCAGCTCAACGAAACCACGGGAGCGGATTTGGCGCGCGCGACGGTCGGGCAACTCCTTGTTCCCGCTGGGGATCTTCTGGTATTAGTTGATCACCCGGGCGAAGCGGTGAGTATTCGCGCCGGCGCGGAGGAGCATGCGCTGCACTCGGATGACGTGCTGGTGTTTGATTTGATGGCAGGGGAGAGGGTCGATGTCGAGGTTGACATGGAGGGGCGCCTCCTTTCGACTGCGCTGAACGGCGGCCTTGCTGGCATTGCCATTGTGCGAGGTGCCCTCTCGATCGGTGCTGTGGGCGTCCCGGACGTGGCGAGACCGGCACAGGTGCTTCCCATTGCGGCACCGTTGGAACTTCTGCCACGGTCGGCGAGCGCAACAGGCGGCCTTGGTGGCCGCCTGTTGCTTGGCGACGAAGTGACGGGGAGCCTTTACTTCTCGGCGACAGAGCCAGATAGTCGCGGCTGGGCCGCGGCGCACAAGGCGGGGATTCTCGCGGTGGTATCCGTATCCCCTGAGACCGTGCTGCGCGCCCGCGCGGTTGGCATTCGTGGACTTGTCGTCGGAAGCCTGAGTGACGGCGAGCGCGAGGCGCTCAGCGCCTCAATTGATCGTCGTGTTGCTGCAGGTGTCGCCCCAGCGCCGTTCGGACTCCTGATCCTTGGTGGGCGCCGCGAGAGCGACGAGTGGGCTGCAGGGCTTGGAAAGGCCCTTGCGGCGCTGCACGACAGCGACGTTCGACTTGAGCGGCACCCCGCCGGTCTCACCACAGGTTCTGCACGTGGCGCCACGGAGCGTTCGGGTGCGGATACTGTTGTGATTGGTGGCCCACGAGCGGGCTCCTATGGCGCATGGCGCGGCCTGGCCGATGCACACTCTTCAGATCCACGGGGCGCTGTCGAGATAAACGGTGAACTTGTCGCACTCCCCCTTGGTGACCTACAGCGCCTCACCGCGTGAACGTCGTCACCATTGCGCTCGATAGCCTTGCCGCAACGGCCGCGCTCGGCGCGGCAATTGGCGCTTCGCTCCGCGCAGGCGATCGGGTTCTTCTCTCTGGTGACCTCGGAAGTGGCAAGACAACGCTCGCTCGCGCCATCGGCCTCGCGTTGCACGCAGAACCAGAGCTAACCTCGCCAACATTCATCCTTGTCGCAGAGCATCGCGGTGATCTCCCGATCTGGCATGTGGATGCGTATCGACTCCCCGTCGGGAGTGACGCCCTACGTGCTGGGGTGATTGATGAGCGGCAGAAGCACGGCGTCACCCTGATTGAGTGGCCTGAACACCTGGAGGGGATTGGAGCAAACGGCGCTGGCGTGTTGAGCGTTCACCTTGCCCCGACTGACGAGGATGGCGCACGCTCTGCAGCGATCAGCGGAGCCCGACCTGATCTCCGAGCAGCGCTCGACAGGAAGTTTCAGACACGCGAGGAGAACCGTGGGTAGTACACGCGTGCTAGTGCTTGACGGCGCTCTCGGCTTTGGCATCGTAGCGATCGTTGAGGAGCGTGACGGAGTGCCTGTGTGCGCTGCTGAGGATCTGAACTATGACCGACCGATCCTGCAGCGCATCAGCGGCCTCCTTCCCGATCACACTGAGCGCGGCGCACTAACCGGCGTCGTTGTGGGAACTGGCCCGGGAAGCTATAGCGGCGTTCGAGTAGCCGCCTCAGCTGCAGTCGGAATCGCTGCGGCACTGGCACTCCCGTTGCGGGAGAGTGCCTCAGATCAGGCCCTCTGGCTTGCGGTGCATCGACCATTTTCTATTGCTCTCGGTACCCGCGAATCGCTCGCCGTATCCGAGGGAGGCGCAATCATCGTCGCTCGCGAGGCCGCTACTCCGCACATTACGCAGGAGGAGAGCCGCGGACGTGCCGCAAGTGCGCTCGTTCGTGCAGCTGGCCCAGTAGTGCGACACGTCACCCTGCGCTATCCGGCTCCAGCACGCGGAGGCGAGGCCCAGTGATCAACGTGCCCGTACTTGCGCCACTCACCGTTGCCGATCTTGATGAGGTTGCGCTGATCGAAAACGTCTCGTTCTCGGCACCGTGGCCTACCAGTGCGTACACCACTGAACTCACAACGAATCGCTTGGCTCGATACGTGGGGGCACGCATAGACGGGACACTTGTTGGCTTTGGCGGCATCTGGATAATGGTTGATGAGGCGCACATCACCACGATGGCGGTGCTCCCTGCAAATCGGCGGAGCGGTGTCGCGACCGCGCTGCTCCTCGAGCTGCTCCAGGAGGCGCGCCGAGGCGGGGCCCGCGTGGCAACGCTGGATGTGCGCGTCTCCAATGCGGATGCTCAGCGCCTCTACCTCACGTTCGGGTTTGTTGAAGTGGGCCGACGTATTCGCTACTACGACGACAACGGCGAAGATGCGCTGGTGATGACCACTGCGGAGCTCGAAAGTCCAACGCAGCTGGCAATCGAAGCTACGCTACGTGCCCGATTTGCGGAGCGCCTTGCCCGTGCGTGAGCGGCTGCTGCTGGCAATTGAATCAAGCTGTGACGAGAGCGCGGTTGCCCTCGTGCGCGGCGGCAGTGAGGTGCTCGTCGAACGAGTGGCGAGCCAGACGGCGATCCATGCACCGTTCGGGGGCGTCATCCCAGAGGTAGCGGCGCGCGCCCACCATGAGTGGCTGCCACGCCTGTTGGACGAGGTGCTGCAGGAGGCAGAGGGGTTCGGAGTCGCGGGGCAGATCGAAGGGGTAGCCATCACGACTGGTCCTGGACTTGTTGGGTCTCTCCTTATTGGGGCTGGAGTAGGAAGTGCTTGGGCGTGGGCTCGTGGCCTCCCAGTACTTCCAGTGAACCACCTCGAGGGGCACCTCCGCGCCGCCTGGTTGCACGAGGCAGTCGGAGCCGACAGCCCGACCCTCCCAGCGATCGGGCTGGTGGTCTCTGGCGGGCACACGCTGCTCGTGCGGATTGAGCGCGATGGTGCCATGCAGCGACTCGGCGGCACGATTGATGACGCGGCGGGTGAGGCCTTCGACAAGATCGCACGCCTCCTCGGTGCCCCATACCCGGGAGGGGCGGCCCTCTCGGCGCTCGCCGCAAAAGCGCCACGAGGCGCCCAGATCACGCCGCTCCCGATTGCGAAGACCGATCAGCCGTACGACTTCTCGTTTAGTGGGGTGAAGACGGCGGCGATTCGCCAGGCGCTCTTGGCGAGCGGGTTGACTGATCGCAGCCCAGGCCGCGCAGCCACGCTCACACGGCAGTTCGCTGAGCATCCCCTTCCGCAAGCGGCAGCCATAGCCATCGCGGCGGCAACCGAGCAGGCCATCGTGGGTGCACTGCGAGCTGGTGTACAGCGCGCCGTACGTGCACACACAGACTGTTCACTCATCGTCGGTGGGGGAGTTGCAGCCAACGGACCACTCCGCGCGGCGCTTGCCAGCGTTGCAAGCGAAGAGCGCCGAACCCTCGTTGTCCCACCGCTTAAGTGGTGCACCGATAATGCGGCGATGATCGGTGCTGCAGGTGACGCGCTACTACGTGATGGACGAGGCGCGTATCAGAACCCGAGCGCGGGCCTGGAGGTTCATGCCCAGTGGCGCATCGGGACGACGGTCCCCGCATGAGCCCGAAGTATCGCCAGGTGACGAGCCGCGGCCGTGTTGACGGCCATGCTGCCAAGAAACGCCTTAGCCAGAACTTCTTGCATGACCTGAATGTTCGTGACCGCATCGTCCTGGCTGGTGCACCAGTCGTAGGAGAGCTGGTCTTGGAGATTGGTCCGGGACTCGGATTTCTGACCGAGGCACTCCTGGCCAGTGGCGCAACCGTGGTTGCCGTTGAGCTGGACAACGATCTGATCCCTCGTCTGCAGCACAAGTTTGCGACGCACATCAGCACGGGGCAGTTGACACTCGTGCACGGCGACGCACTCACCGTAGACCTTGAGTCACTCGCACCAACTGTTGGGAGTTGGCGCGTGATTGCAAACATTCCGTATCACGTCACAAGCCCCCTCCTGCATCGATTACTACTCCTCGCTGTGCCCCCCGCGCGAATCGTCTTGCTCGTGCAGCTAGAGGTGGCCGAGCGAGTTGCAGCCGCGCCGGGTGACTGGTCGTACCTCACGGCATTCGTCCAGGCCCGAACGGCAGCCTCCATCGTGGCGCGCGTGCCTCGTGAGGCATTCGACCCAGTACCAGGGGTTGATTCGGCGATCCTGCTGCTCGAGCACCGAACGGGAGACGGCGCGTTCACGCTGAGCCCACACGACGAAGAGCGCCTATGGCGACTTGTGCAGGCGGGATTCCGTGAGCGGCGGAAAAAGCTACGGAATGCACTACCGCGAGCACTTCCTATTCTTGAGAGCGATATCGTCGCAGCGCTCGCGCGCGCCAACCTGAGCCCAGACCAGCGGGCGCAGACGCTCTCAGTACAGGATTGGACCGCTCTTCTGGCTGAGCTTCCGGAGCTTGACGCTGGCGTTCCGACGAGCGCCGCCCGCGCCGCTGTCGCCCGACGCAGCACGAATGCTGGAGCAGAGGTGCGTGAACGCAATACGTCACTTGTGCGCCATGCGGTAGATCAAACGGTTGAGATGGTCGCCCGCGGAAAGATCAATCTGACGCTTGCCGTCGTCGGTAAGCGGTCTGATGGGTACCACGAGTTGCACTCGGTGGTGGCGCAGTTTGAAGCGGGTGATCGTCTCTACCTACGCCGCGCGACAGAGGGAGCGGATGTCATTCGGCTCGCTGGTGTGCCGTTACAGCTTGAGGGTGAGAACCTCTGTGCCGTGGCGCTCGCGGCACTGCGCCGCGTGTGCGAGGTCCCTCCGGTGGAGATCGTGCTTGAAAAGCGCCTCCCGGTTGCTGCAGGGTTGGGCGGCGGGTCAAGCGACGCCGCTGCCACGCTCCGCGGTGCTATTGAACTCTTCGATCTGGATATCGATGATGAGACCCTGAACGCCATTGCGGCCGAAGTGGGCTCAGACGTTCCGCTCTTCTTGGTTGGCTCACCAGCGGTGATGGAGGGGCGCGGTGAGTCGGTGACTCCGCTTGCCCCCTTGAGCGGTGAACCCCTGGGGCTTCTGTTGATCACTCCCGGTCTGCCGCTCCGCACCCCAGAGGTGTTTGCCGCATTCGCCGCAGGGCTCCGCGGCTCGGCGCAGGGGGCTGCCTTGGTGAGCTCGCAGCACCTTGCCGCCGAACTCACTGCCGGTCTGACCGGGGAAGGGCTCCTGCAGCGGGCTGCCGCCTTGGCGTCGGCGAATGACCTCTTGGCCCCTGCCCGGGCCGTTGCGCCGTGGCTCCGCCCCTTCGATCACGCCCTTCGCCGCCTCCTTGATCGCCCACTCTCGCTGTCAGGTTCGGGGCCAACCCTCTTCCTCCTCTATCCTTCAGGGCGAGAGGCAGAGGAGGGGGCAACCCTGATCGCCAACGCCCTCGCGAGCGGGGAGCTCGTGGCGCCTGAAGGCCTCACGCCCTCCCTCATCGCAACGAGGCTGATTGCGCCAGGTACTGGCGGAAGGGGAGTAGCGTGAAGCGTTCGATCACTGGGGCCGGGATCCCTGCCGCTATCGGACCGTACAGCCCAGCCATTGCTGTAGGGGACGAACTCTACTGCTCCGGGCAGCTTGGGCTCTATCCGGAGACCGGCGTACTCGCCGACGGCGTCGCTGCACAAGCGGAACAGGCGGTCATCAACCTTGGCGCCCTTCTGGCCGCTGCGGGCTACGGATTCGACGACATCGTGAAGACTACGATCTTCCTTGTTGACCTCGCCGATTTCGCCACCGTCAACGAGATCTACGGCCGAGCCTTCACCCAGCCATACCCCGCACGCTCAACGATTCAGGTTGCGGCCTTGCCGAAGGGTGGCTTGGTCGAGATCGAAGCGATCGCCAAGCGAGGCGGCGCCGCAGGATGAACCCGTCAAGTCGCGGGCCGGAGCGCCTTGAGGGCGTGACGGCCA
>RGBZ01000160.1 GCA_009919365.1 bacterium | reverse complement strand
CGCCGGCCCCAACGCCAACCCCCGCACCAACTGCGACGCCTACTCCGGCGCCATCTCAATCTCCAACCCCTTCTTCAACCCCAACACCAACCCCGTCGCTGCGCGTGTGGACGCCGACGGAAGTTCGAGCTGCTCCACTGGGTGGAGCGTTGACGATGAGAGGCGCGGTTTCGGCGGCCCCAGGGGAGCTGGCGGAGGATCGGCTCTATTGCGTCGAGGATCCGGCGACGGGCGTCGGAGTGTTCGTCCTGGCGCAGCCTGGGGATACTGACCTCGCACGCGGGGACGTTGTGACGATCACGGGCACGTTGCTTCTGCGGCGCCAGGCCGTAACCCTAACCGCCACCTCAACGGCCCAGGTAGATGGCTGGGTTGAGCCGCGGGATGCCCTCAGCGTCGAGCCGCCCGCTCCTGGTCCGTGGGCCTGGGAGCCCTGGGAGGGTCAGGTCATTCTGGTGTCAGGCACTGTGAGCGGGGCCGCAAAAGGCCTCGCGGGCGGGTCTCGCAGCCTAACCCTGCGGCTCCCAGGGGGCGGGGAGCTCCTGGTCGGGGTCGGTCCAAGCCTTAAGAACGATGTTCCAGACGCACTCCTCGCCTCAAAGATGGAGATCACCGTGCGTGGGGTGCTGCACCAGCGGTCGGGATCTGCGGGCGGCGGCTACCGGCTCTGGGCGCTGCTTGTGGGTTCCACTCGGCCACCGAAGCCCGTATCAGTCCCGCCGAGCGTGGATCGACCTGTTCCACCCCTGGGGATCGCCTCCATCGCCCCGACGATGCTGCCAGGGACCCCCTCTGTCGCCATGCCGAGTGAGGCACAGCCGTGGTGGGCCCGTCGGATCTCGGAGGCCCTCCGAGTTTGGGATGGGAGCCTCGCCCTCGTGGGTCTAGATGGTACCGGGCTGGTCGTGCTCCCAGCGTGCGAGGAGGCACAGGCTGTGCCATCAGGGATTCGTGCGGGGGGCAGGGTTGACCGTGCGGGGCGCGCTGCCTATCCTCAGTTACGGTGATCATGCAAGGA
This sequence comes from bacterium, assembly GCA_009919365.1. The sequence goes on along the minus strand of RGBZ01000160.1, from coordinate 1,138 downwards.
GGCCGCTTGGCCCCCCAGCCGATCAACGCTTGGTAACGCTACCAAGGAGGCACGTGCCCCGATTGGGGTCAAGGTAGATCGGAGCGCACGCTCCGGTTTGTGGAGGTACACACGATGGCCGAAGTTTATTGCGTGAAGTGCAAGGCAAAGCGTGAAGCTATTGACACCAAGAAGGTCACGATGAAGAACGGCAAGCCAGCACTCGAGGGCAAGTGCCCAGTGTGCGGCACCAAGGTCTTCAAGATCGGTGGCTGATTAACTACGCGCGATCGCCACACGGCGATTGCATAGCGGCCAAGCGGCCCTCGACTGGGAGACCGGTCGGGGGCCGCGCCGCTTTTACGAGTTGTGCATAACTCGCCACACCACGTACAAAGTTATCCACAGTGAGCTCAGGCTGAGCACGGAGGAGTAATGGCCACGCCGTCTGCTGATGCGACTGTCCTCGCCCTCGATCTCGGCGGGACGCAGATTCGTGCAGCGGTCGTGCGCGCCGATGGTTCGCGCATCGGCCGTGCTGCGAGCGCAACACCCGTGAGCAGCGGCCCCGCCGCCATCGTTGCCGCATGCATCAGGACGCTGCAGCGGGCACGAGACGCAGCCCTCGTTGAAGATGCCGGTGCAGTCGCACGCCTCGTAGGTATCGGCATCAGCTCACCGGGCCCGATCGACCCGTGGCGCGGGATCGCCGTTGAGCCCCCTCCCCACGCTCCTTGAGCACGACACGAAGGTGGCGATCCTCGGCGAGCGTGCGTTCGGCGCAGGGCGTGGCATCGATGATCTCCTCTACATCACGATCAGCACCGGTCTCGGTGGCGCAGTGATCAGCGGCGGTCGCCTCTACACCGGGCCAGATGACACGGGAATTGAGATCGGCCATGCGCCGATCACACTCGACGGACCACGCTGCGCCTGCGGCGGCATCGGACATCTTGAGGCGCACGCCTCAGGTGTTGCGCTCGCACGCACAGGGGGCGAGGCTGCAGCGAGCGGCGCCAGCCCGTGGCTCGCCGCCTGGCTCGCCGCGCATCCGAAGGAGGAGGTCAGCGCCAAGGAGGTCTCCGAGGCTGCAGCTGCAGGGGACCGAGTTGCCCAGGCTCTGATCGATCACGCGCTCCTAGCGATCAGCCGGGCGGTC
>RGBZ01000159.1 GCA_009919365.1 bacterium | reverse complement strand
ACCGCCCGCGAGGGCAGCGTCGGCGGCGGTCAGTGCGCGACTTAGTTCTGTTGCGTCAGAACTCACAGCGTGATGCCGTTCGTGTCAAAGAGCCCCTCGTAGAGCGCGGTGCTCAGGTAGCGCTCGCCCGAATCTGGCAGCACCACCACGATCGTCTTCCCCGCGTTCTCTGGCAGATGCGCCAGCTTCAGCGCAACGTGTGCCGCAGCACCGCACGAGATGCCAACGAGGATCCCCTCTTCACGAGCGATGCGACGCGCCATGGCGATCGCCTCTTCGTTCGTCACCGACTCAACCTGGTCGATCAGCGAGATGTCGAGGATGTCTGGCACGAAGCCAGGCCCAATCCCTTGAATCTTGTGTGGTGCCGGCTGATTCGGCTGACCAGCAATGCGCTGCGCAATGACTGGGCTGGTGGCAGGTTCAACGGCAACGATCTGCACCGCCTTGCCGCGACCCTTCTTCAAGTAGCGAGCGACGCCGGTGATGGTGCCGCCAGTGCCGCTCCCTGCAACGAAGATGTCAACGTTTCCATTGGTGTCTGCCCAAATCTCTGGTCCAGTGGTCGCCTCATGGATCGCTGGGCCGGCTGGATTCTTGAACTGCTGCAGCAGCACGTAGCGTGCAGGATCCGATGCGGCGATCTCTTCTGCCTTCGCGATAGCGCCCGGCATTCCCTTCGCACCTTCGGTGAGGACCAGCGTTGCGCCGTAGGCAATGATGAGCTTGCGTCGCTCAATGCTGACGGTGTCGGGCATGGTGAGGGTCACCTTGTAGCCGCGCGCGGCGCCGACCATCGCCAACGCGATGCCAGTGTTGCCGCTCGTTGGCTCAACGATCTCGACGCCTGGCTTCAGTACGCCGCGCTTCTCGGCGTCGAGCACCATGGCGGTGCCGAGTCGGCACTTCACGGAGTAGGCAGGGTTGCGCCCCTCAACCTTGGCAAGCACCGTTGCGGCGGCGCCGTCGGTGACGCGGTTCAGGCGCACGAGTGGCGTGCCGCCAATGGTGATCGCGTTGTCGGAGAAGATCTCTGGGTTCTGAACAGACATGTCGGGTACCTCCAGCTACATGGTGGGTGGTGGACTACATCCGCCGCCCCCTCTGCCGTTTGGTCCCTGGTTGCGATCGCCTCAGCGCGCGCAGGACGGCCCGAAGGAGAGCGACGGGCATCGACAGATGCTCGGCTCGCCAGCGGCTTGGGCAATGAGGTCAGCTGCGGTCATGTGGCTATCGTATCGCCTCAGAGGGGGGATCGTTACTGCAACGGCTTGCAATCGCTAGATGCGGCGCGTGACTCCGTCGATGAAGCCGATGATGCCGCTCTTTGCGAACGAGGGCCGGACCAAGAGGCGCCAAACGGCCCCAAGGATCTTGAGCAAAACGTACGTGGCGAGCGCGCCCGCCGCCCGCGCCAGTACGTCGTGGACGTCTACCCGGTAGGGCGGCACCGGGTTAGAGAAGTAGTTCGAGAGCCCCTGGCTGATCTCCAGCCCCACGGCCATGATGCCGATGACGGCGAAGGCTGCCCGCCGCGCATCGCCGTAGAGGGCCAGGGTGGCGAGGAAGAAGGTCGCCGCACCCATGCCCACCTGCACGAGCAGCCACTGGGTTTGCAGGAGTGCCGGGTCAAAATTCACAAACGGAATCAGCCGAATGACATCGGTGCCCAACGGCGCACGCGACCAATCGGAGTTGGGGAACCCAAACGGTGCCCAAACGTAGGCGACGAGTGCAGCAAACGCGATGGTACTCACCATCGTTCCGCGGGATCGATAGATGCGCTGCGACCGCTGCACAAACAGCACAACAAAGAAGCTAACCAGCCCCCCGATGATGCCCGTCCAGTCCCACTGCGCCAGCATGTGTGGGATTTTACCGAACGGGCTCCGTTTCCGCGACCCCCCCACAGGCGATACGATGCACGCATGAACACCCGAGAGCGCATACAGCTCTTCCTTCGCAGCGAGACCGTAGGCGGTGCCCTGCTGATTGGTGCGGCGCTCATTGGCATCGCTCTGGCCAACAGTCCCCTCTCAGATGTATTGCGCGCCGTTGCCACAACGCACATCGGCAGCGACGGGCTCCACCTGAATCTCACTGTGCAGGAGTGGACCGCCGATGGGCTACTTGCCATCTTCTTCTTTGTGATTGGCTGCG
>RGBZ01000158.1 GCA_009919365.1 bacterium | reverse complement strand
ACGTCAGGCCCCAGATCCTGCGCCTCATCCACAATCAGTGCGTCGTACTTCGTTGGCGAGGACTTTGTAATCTGTACGGCGTTCGGCAACACGTTTCCAAGCGACTCGTCGCTGAGTGGTCCGCTCTGATTAATCCCATATGCCTCGGCATTGCCGCTCGAACGCGCGGCGACGATAAGGGCTTGATGGGCAGTGTCCACGGTGATCAACTTAGCGCGCTTCTCTTTAACATCGCTCTGCATGGACTTTGCGAGGCTTGCCGTGCTACAGACAAAAAGCACACTTTGCCCAGCCTCGGCGAGCGAGTAAGCACGTAGTCGCGCCACGACACTCTTCCCCGCACCCGCGCCTGCATCAAAGTGCAGTCGAGAAAACGCGGAGAGGTTCTCCACCCAGTCGCGATGAATCCGCTCGTCATCTTCGAGCCGCTTGCGATCTACCTCAAGGTCACCAATCAGGCTGGTGCTAAATCCAAGCACTGGCGCGATGATATCCATTGCTTGTGTTGTCCAATCAAATCCTGGGTCGCTCCCGGCAAGGTTCTTATTGATGCGTTTGGAGAAGGCCTCAACCGCACTCGCAACCGCCCCGGGCCGCGTCAGTGCAATGCGGTCAATTACCTGGTCTGAGGCGAGGCTAATGGTGCCGTCGAGCCTTTGGCGCATCACCTGGGTTGCATCCGCCTCTGGCAAGGCCAACATCCAGCCACTGGCTGGATTAATGCCAAGCCGTGTCCAGAGAGGATGATCTTTCAGTATGTCTCGCAGTTGGTAAATCGCCCTTGTGGCTTGATCGTCGGGCGGCTTCCGCATCGGCTTGCCGTTCTGCAGCCAAGACCCCTCCGCGGTGCGCTCTATACGACCGCACTTGACCTCGACCATCACCATGCCGCGCTGGGGGTGCAGAAGAAGGAGGTCAAGTTCGTGCGTGTACGCCCCACGCTCCTCGCGTCGCGCCACGTAGAGGTTGTGTGCAATCACCCACCCAAGCGGTGATAGTTCCTCACGGAAGCGCTCAAATGCTCGCCGTTCGCCGTCATGGGCGAATCCGAGTGCAGAGGCTTCGGCCTCCTTGCTTGTACGAGCAGCACCAGAACGTGACGCAGGGTCAGTACTCATAGGGCGATCGTAGCGGGGCGGTGCCTATAGATGTACATACCCGTCCGCTACCCTTACCCCATGGCAGAGCAGACGGGCTGGCAGGGCGAGCGACTCACGATCGGGCTCCTTGGTGGGGGCACGGTCGGGGCGGCGGTTGCGCGCGGGTTGGCAAGCCGAGCCGAGGAGTGGGGGATCGGCATCGCGGGGATCGCAGTGCGCGACCTGGTCAAGGCACAGGCGGCCGGACTCGATCGCATTGCGCCACTAATCACTGACCCTGCGGCGCTTGCCGCCTCTGACGATGTTGATGTCGTCGTTGAGCTCATGGGCGGGCTCGATCCCGCCATGCCGATCGTTGAGGCAGCGCTGAAGGCTGGCCGACCAGTGGTCACCGCGAACAAGCTGCTGCTGGCAACCTTTGGTGCGCGACTCGAATCACTGGCGCGCGCCTCTGATACGGCACTGCGCTTTGAATCTGCGGTTGCCGCGGGAGTGCCAGTGATTGGCGTATTGGCTGGTGACATGTCGGCGAATGAGATCACCTCAATTCGCGGCATCATCAATGGCACTACCAACTACATCCTCACCAAGATGGAGAGCGAGGGCTGGTCATACGACCAGGCGCTCGCCGAGGCGCAGAAGATTGGCTATGCAGAGGCGAATCCAAAGAGCGACGTTGAGGGCGAAGATGCCGCCGCCAAGTTGGTGGTGTTGGCGCGACTCGCCTCGGGCGCATGGCCCGCACTCTCACATGTGCAGTTTGACGAAGCCCCCGGCATTACCGGCGTCACCGCTGCCGCCATTGCCGATGCGGCAACGCGCGGCGCGCGACTGCGCATGATCGCGGAGTGGCAGAACGGTGGCGACGATGCGTCAAAAGACTCGTTGTCGGTGCGCGTGACCGAAGTGCCCGCCGATTCGCGACTCGGCACCACCGTTGGCGGTGGGAACCTGATTGTGATCTCGGGTGATCTGATTGGCGATCTCACCATGGCGGGCGCAGGCGCTGGCCCAGGCTCCACAGCTTCGGGTGTGTTGAATGATCTGTTGGCGATTGCGCG
>RGBZ01000157.1 GCA_009919365.1 bacterium | reverse complement strand
CACGTTGCGGGTGCTGCGGAACGATAGCAGGGTGGCTAGGCGAGAGCGCGACGCAGTTCCGCAACCGCCTCCTCAGGAGAGATCGGCACCACTGGGATCCCCGAGGCGAGTTCCAAGCCGCCAATCGGCCGCAGACGCGGGTGGAGCTCCCAGTGCCAGTGATAGGTGCCGTCGACGCGCTCGCGCAGCGGCGCGGTGTGCAGCATGAGGTTGTACGGAGGCATCCCGATCGCCCGTAGTGCCCGGACCGCGGTCTGCAGGGTGCTGGCGAATCCGTTGATCGTCGCCGCATCGGTATCGGCGAAGTCGGCGCTATGGGTGTTCGGGACGATCCAGGTCTCAAACGCCGAACGACTTGCAAAGGGGGCAACGACTAAGCCAAACGGATCGCGATGCAGCATGCGTCGCCCGCCGTGCGACTCATCGGCAATGAGGTGGCAGTAGGCGCACCCGCCGGCACGAATGGAGAGGCGCGCTGCGCCACCAATCTCTTCGGCGAGTCGATGCGGCACCTGCGGCAGGTCGTAGGCGTCGAAGCAGAGGTGGTCGGTCATCGCTCCCGCCTGACCCCCTGCGTTGCGAACAAATTGAATGTAGGCGGTCGCACCAAGGTCGCGGGCGCTGCGCAGGTGATCACGGATCGCCATCAAGAATGCCGACACCACAGCCACCGGCACCTCGTCGAGCTCACCGTGCTCGCGACCTGGCGCGATGAGTGTCGACCACGAGCCAGCGCGATCCACATCGCTCAGCGTAAGAAACCCCGACTCCCCCGCCGCCGCATCCATACGCGTACCAACGGAGTGGAAGGCTCCCTGGCGCAGCACACGTCGCGTTACCGCTGTGGCATCAGACTGCGCGCAGTTCGTGCACTCCTCTTCCCGAGCACCGGATGTGCGCGCTTCATGGAATCGTTTCGGCTCAAACTCACGATCAACCACGGTTGCCGACCACCAGCCGGTGATCTCATCGCGACGCAGCTCCCAGATCCCACCGCTCATCGTGAACCCCCTGCAGCTGCAGGAACTGCGCTGATTGCAGGGATGCTAGCGCCCGTGCCGTACGCGGCAAGTTCGCTCTGATACGCGCGTGCAACCAGATCAGCAACGCTGCAAAGATCAGGCGAGGCGGTGCCGATGGCGTCGCGATCACCGCGCGCCATCGCTGCCCAATCTTGTTCCAGGGCAATCGAGGTGGAGACGACGCCGGCGTGACCACAGGGATTGATTAGATCGAACGGCGCAAGATCACGACCAACATTGAGCGCGAGGCCGTGCCAGGCCACGCCACGCTCTACGCGCACACCGACCGCGCCAATCTTGCGCTCCCCCACCCAGCAGCCGGGTGCGCCATCACGCCGCTCCGCAGCAATACCGAACGCCGCACACGCGGCAATCAACGCCGCCTCGAGTGCGCGAATGTGTGCGCGCAGCGAGATGCCGTTCTCGCGCAGCGCCACGATCGGATACATCACCAGGTGCCCGGGGCCGTGGTAGGTCACTTCGCCACCGCGCTCCACGTGTCGCACGGCGATGCCGCGCGCGGCGTAGTCAGCTTCGGAGAGCAGTAGATGGCTTGGGTTGGCGTTTCGCCCGAGGGTCATCACGGGATCGTGTTCCAACGTGAACAGGGTGTCGCGACCGCGACCCTCGGCACGCTCAGCCAGCAGCGCTCGCTGCAGGGCATGCGCCTCGTCGTAGCCGATTCTCCCGAGCCAGCGGTGCTCAAACTCCATGGCCAGAGCGTAGCCTCCCGCGCTCCCCATGCGCTATCCTCAGCTGGCCGCAGCGGTCAGGCCAGCCAGGATCACGAGCGTCGCCGTCCAGAGTGAACCATCACGGCTTGTCTCTGGCAGCACGTAGGTTGGCTCATCGAGATAGGCAAACTCGTAGCCGGTGGCGCTGCTGTACATGGTGGTGTACAGGCGGGCACCGACCGCAACGATGTTCGTGTCGTAGCAGTCGCAGCTGATGTACTGGTTTGTTCCACCAGGGAACGGCACGCTCTCCGTGGTCGTGCCGTCCGTGCGCCAGAGGCCCCTGTTCGTGCCGTCGTTGGCGGCGAAGTAGAGGAAGTCCCCGAGGGCGGTGAAATAGTCCGGGTAGGAGCCAGCGGCGCCGCTGGCGCCGGTGTTGATGTCCATCACCAGTTCGGTCGTGGTGCCGTTGGTGCGCCAGAG
>RGBZ01000156.1 GCA_009919365.1 bacterium | reverse complement strand
TCACATCACAACCGAGCGTCGCCGCATGCTCAATCAGATACGTCACCGCAGCCGATGCCTCCGCAACGATCGCTGGGAGGGTGGTGGCTGGTGCAAGCGGTGATAGACGCCACTCGCCTGTGCGGTACTCCGTGCGAGTGCGGTGCGCTCACGGCCGGCTGACATGGAACCAGCGGCGTCTCGTGCGGTGCGGCTTGGGGAGTACTCCGCATCGAGCCAGGCTCGGCGTTCAGGGTTAGGAAACGAGTTCAATCGCCCTCGGCGACAACGAAGAGGGTGAGATCCTCAGCTTCAAAGATTTCACCGATTTCGGGCCTGAGGCTAAACATGGCGCGCCGTCCCTAATCTGCTGACTCAGATGAAGTAGAGCAGCGCGAAGAGCAGGACCCACACCACGTCAACGAAGTGCCAATAGATTGAGGTCGCCTCAACCATGTCGTGATGCTCTGCCGAGAACTGGCCAAGACCACCGCGATAGAGGCAGACCGCCAACATCAACACTCCACCAAGCACGTGCGCGCCGTGGAATCCGGTGAGCACATAGAAGGTGCTTCCGAAGACGCCATCGGCGATACCGAATCCGACCTGGGTGTAGTCGTAGACCTGGCCAGCCAGGAAGATCACCCCGAGCAGAACCGTGATCGCCAGCGCGCGGTTCATTCCCTGTCGATCGCCCTTGCGAATGCGCCAGACTGCGAACTGACAGGTAACGGAGCTCAACACGAGCAGGATTGTCATGATCCCAGGGAAGAGAGCCTCGCTATGCAACTCAAATGCAGGGTTTCCCTCAGGTGGCCAGATGCCAGTCGCGGTGCGCAGGTTGAAATAGGCGGCAAAGAGACCAGCGAAGAACATGATCTCCGAGACGATGAAGAGGAGCATCCCGAGAACGGGATTGCCGAGCCCCTTCTTTCCGTGTGCGGCGCCGTGGCCGCTCGTTGCTACAGCGCCCTCACTCATCCGTGATCCTTCTCAGAACGAGCGTGTCGCGCATCGAAGAGTGGGCGCTCCGAGGTGATTGGCGGCAGCTTGTCGAAGTTCCACGCTGGTGGCGGCGACGAGGTCGCCCACTCGAGGGTGTTTGCCTCCCACGGGTCGTCGCCCGCTCGCTTGCCGTTACGCAGGCTCACGTACACGTTCCAGAAGAGTGGGAGCAGTGAGATGCCAACCAAGATGCCACCGATCGTGGCGGCGAGGTTGAGGTCGTTCCAACCGGCCGTTGGCGAATAGTCAGCGATGCGACGAGGCATGCCGGCGAGGCCCAACGCGTGCATCGGCAGGAAGGTGAGGTTGAGCCCAACCAGCATGAGCACAAAGTGCACCCGGCCGAGGCCCTCATCAAGCATTCGCCCAGTCATCTTCGGGAAGTAGAAGTAGAAGCCAGCCATGATGGCGACGAATGAGCCGCCGAAGAGCACATAGTGAATGTGCGCAACGATCCAGTAGGTTGCGTGCAGGGCGTAGTCGACTGGGACAGAGGCGCTGAAGACGCCGTTGATGCCGCCGATGAGGAACATGCTGAGGAAGCCCAGCGAGAAGAGCATCGGCGTGGTGAGGCTGATTTGGCCGCGCCACATGGTCGCGATCCAGTTGAACATCTTCACGCCTGTTGGCACCGCGATCAGGAAGGTCATCACCGAGAAGAAGGGCAAGAAGACGCTCCCCGTCGTAAACATGTGGTGTGCCCAGACGCTGAACCCGAGAGCGCCGATGCCGGCGGTGGCGAAGACGAACGCCTTGTACCCGAAGAGCGGCTTGCGACTAAAGACTGGGATGATCTCCGAGATCACGCCCATTCCTGGCAACACCATGATGTACACCGCAGGGTGCGAATAGAACCAGAAGATGTTCTGCCAGAGAATCGCCGAGCCGCCTAGCGTTGGGTCGAAGAATGCTCCGCCGAAGTTAACGCCGCTAAGAACGGAATGATCACCCAGAAAATCATGACGGAGGCGTGCATGGTGAAGAGCTGATTGTACGAAGACTCGTCGAGGAACTGCAGTCCTGGCATCGCGAGCTCTGCACGTACGCCGAGTGCCAGAAGGCCACCGATTGCCAGGAAGATGAATGACGAGATCGTGTAGAGGATGCCGATCTTCTTGTGGTCGGTCGTCGTCAGGTAGTCATAGAGTGCTGATGGAGCGGCTTGCTTGGCTCCCGCGACGGTCGTTGCCATTCTCTCTCCCCCTTACGGCTGCGCTACTACAACGAGATCTGCGTACATGCCCTGTGCGTAATGGCCGGCGATATTGCACATCACGACATAGTTTCCTGG
>RGBZ01000155.1 GCA_009919365.1 bacterium | reverse complement strand
CGAGCATGTCGGTCGAGATGGTGGACGCCGATGACCGCACCTTCCGCGTCACGCTCACCGGAAAGCGTCTGACATGGTCGGGTGTGAAGCTGCCTACCATCGTGAAGAACGGCGACGTTGCCGAGCAGCTCTACGAGCAGATCTTCCTCTACGAGGAGCTGCACACGGTACTGCGGAGCGTCTTCGCGCAGTTCGCGTCCCGCCGCATCTCGGAAGACCGCTGGCAGCAGGAAGGCAACAGCCTCCGTCGCTGGCTCGGTGCCACCTTCGCGCGGACGTTCCACTTTGACCCGACCACGGGTCAAGGGATGCTGTTCGGATGAGCCTGTACGAGGAAGAACGCGCGACGGCGAACGGGTGCGCTGCGATCATCCTCGGCTTCTTCATGCTCTTCGCGTTTGTGTCCTGGGCGGGGCATGCCTTTCGAGAGGAAGTCATCACCTCGCCCACCACATGGGACACCGCCATCGATAGTGGAATGGAGTGACCGTGAAGCTCGAGTCCTTCAAGGCAAACCGATCTTGCCCAAAGTGCGGAAGCAGCGGCATGTTGATCCGATACTGCAACGAGGCGCGACCGTTGATGCCATCGATGCACGACGCGCGAAGGTTCTGCCCGCCTTGTCCTTCGCCCACCATGCAGAGCGTGGAGCACATGCATGTGTCATGTTCGACATGTCGCTACGAGATGATCACCGCGACGAAGGATGCGCGATAGAACGAGGTGCATGAACCTCGTACTACTCGACCTCCGCGTGCGCGGTGAGTCCCTCATCGTGTGGCCCGCCCAGCGGGAAGAGCCAAGGTTCGCAGCGGTGCTCGAACACATCCAAGAGTGCCAGGACTGCGGCTACGCCTTGACGACCTCTATCTACGACGGGATAGGAACGCGGCAAGAGGCGCGCGTATCCTGCGATGCCGGTGCCGATCTCCTTCAGCCGCTCCTGCAGGAGCGAAAAGATGCAGAGCATGCATCGACCGGAAAGCGCGCAGCCTGGATCGCGGAGCAGCGCAACAAGTTGATGCGCCGTAGTCGTAAGTAGGTTGTCCGCTGACATTCGGTCGGATAGTCTCGCGTCATGTCCGTTCCTACCAACGACGAGCTGCGGCTCGCGTATGCCCTCCCGCGCGAGGTTCGCGAGCGCATGCTCGACGTTCCCGCGGTGGGCTTCTTCTGCGAGGCTGGGTATTCACCCACGCTCGTCCATCGCCCCGTGGCTCCGCGTAGGTGGGAGTCACCTGTCGCGTGGTTGCCGATAGACCCTGTGGTGATCCTCGAGGTCGGTCGGTCGCTTCTTGCAAGGGCAGGAGTAGCTGGGGTGGAGGTCAGCATCAGCCGAACCGCCGACCACGAGGACAGGGGTTCCTATCGTGCGATGGCGTGTGGCTGCAAGGAAGGGCAGTCCATTCACGCTCCGCTGCACCAGGCCCGCGGAACGACGCCGCGTGCGGCTGCGCTCGCGCTGCTGACTGACATCCACAAGGGCGCGTGATGATCGCTGTCCTGCTGCTCGCGGGATCAACCATCGCGGCATCTTCATGCCTGTGGTGGCTTCTACGGGGATGGCTGTTCGACGCTCCGTGGGAGGAGGCAGCAGCCCACCGTGTGGCTGCGTGGTTCGGCGTAGGCACGCTCGTCCAGCTCGGCATGCTGACCGCGCTCGCTGTACGCGCGCTGCTGTAGTTGATTACGAGATACTCTCGAAGTAGATGCTTCGCGAGGACACGGCATGTCGGACGAGATCACCGATCTCCTGCGGGAACAGCTCGAGAGAAGCTCGCGAGAGCGAGATCACCTCCAGCGAAGGTTCGTGGAGAGCCTGGACAATCAAGGCCAGCAGCATGCCGCTTCGATCAACGCGCTCGGTGACCGCATGGAGCGCGCTATGTCTGCGTATCCGGTCGCGATGACCCAGCTTGGAGACAGGCTGGAGCGGTCGCTCTCCACAAGCACCGAGGCGTTGCGGGAGGACATTCGTCATACGAGCCGCGTGTTCGGCGGGCTGCTCATCGTGGCGATCCTTGTCATCGCTGCGGTCGCGGGCGTGGGCGTGAAGGAGCATCTGGGGGGCGTGATTTCGCTCACTGAAATTCAGGTGATCGATTCACAACTGGGTGAGAAGCGCGCCCTCTCCTCTTACTTCTCTTCAGGTAAGCCTGTGCTTTTGAATCTCGTCTACTTTGAGTGTCCCATGCTTTGCACGATGGTGCTGAACGGGGTGAATGAAGGCTTAAAGAAACTCGCTTGGTCGGTGGGTAAGGAGTTTGATGTAGTCACGA
>RGBZ01000154.1 GCA_009919365.1 bacterium | reverse complement strand
CAATCGTCAGTGCGCCGACATGCTCGCCCAGCATCGCCGCAAGCCGGATGATCTTGTCTGGCCGTGGGACCGGCTGCCGACCTCAATCTGGACAAGCCTTCGGCAACTGTGCGAACGTGCGGGCGTCACGTACAGGGGCTTCCACGGTTTCAGAAAGGCGAGCATCAGCTACTACCACGCGGCCGGAGGAGACGGCACTCGTCTCGCTGATCACGACCGGCAGTCCACGACTCGAAAGAGCTATTTCGATCCGAACATCGTGAGGGACGGGCCGTCGGCACCGGACCTGCTGCCACCGCTCGACCTCGGCGAAGAGCCGCCGGAGCGGCCGGCGGCTTAGTTGCCGCAGTAGCCTTCGCACTCGTCTTGGAATCCGCTGAACAGGTGCTTCTGCCCACTCTTCTCGTCGGCGGGCCGAAGGTCTACTTGGTCAAGCGGGACGCACGCTTTGTGCAAATACCGATGAGCGTCGAGCCCGGTCCCAGTGCGGCACACCTTGTCGATATGCACTGCACGCTCCCAACCTGCGGAATCTTCGTCGCGCAGTCGTCGCCATTCTGCGTCAGACTTGAATGGACAGAAGACGCACGCGGAACGTGGCACCTCGTATGGCAGCCGTGCCTTGAGGTACGCGACGCAATCCGAGCGGGTCATCTGCATATCCCAGAGCGGGAAGTGCACTCGCCAGTTTGATGGCTTGGCGAGAAATCGTTGGTTGACGCGAATCACTCGTTTCGGCTCGTCGTAAGACAGGCCCATGTACTGATGAACGATGGTTTCCTTGGGGAGCGGCCTGCCAAACTGCCCGCCGCACAGTTCTCTGATGAGACGCTCAATGGGCTTGACCTTGAAGTCTGCTGTGCATTGCCGCTGAATGATTCCCTTGTCTCCTGTCTGCGGATTGAGCGTAAAAGCAGGGATAGAAATAAAGTGCCCGCCATCCTTTCTTGTGTTGCCATTCACATCGCTACCATGATCCAAAGCGTCTCCGAGCTTGCCTGCGGTCGTGACGATGATGGGCGGGCCGCCGAGCGTCTTGAGGTACTCAAGGTGCTTATAGACTTCGTCTGGCTCCTCTTGGACGTCGGCGAAGATAGCCGCGTCGAACTTCGGCACCTCTGGCTCGTCGCCGTCGATGCTCATCAGGTAGAGCGCCGTGGACTGAACGCCCGCACCGAGATTGAGAATGTGCTTTTCCATGCCCTCAACCTAGCTAGACCGCTATAGCGATCTATAGGGTTTTTGGCGTTGGAATTAGCTGGGCTCCGCAATCTTCCGAGTGAGCACCTTGAGGTTCACGCGGAAGTCGGTGTCCCGAAACCAGAGCTCAAGCAGCACCAGCCAGCACGCACTCGCCGCCTTCGCGAGCACCAGATCCCAGTCGGGCGAGATCCCGTTGCGGGCCTCCCACTGCTCGCGGACCTGGGCGGCGAGCAGCTTGCCGACGTGCACCAGGTCGGCGTGGTTGCGGCCGCCTGAGCGAGCGATGATGCGGAGGTGCTCGTGGGGCCAGTGCCGGATGACGAGCCGCATGATCGCGCCCAACCGCGCAGCACCGCAGTCTTCTGCGATGCCGCCAAGCTGGCCGGCGATCTGGTCAGTGAGTCGCTGCACGGGCTCCACAATCACCTCGGTGGGCATTTCCCACTGGGGCACGTCCTACACTGGCAGGCCCACCGAGAGCCGTCAGATCGCACCGTATAGCCTTTGCCGCCGCACGGGCAGGCCGCGGGCACAGCCTGCCCCTGCCTGGGGGCTGGGGCGGGCTCTGCGGCGAGCGATGCGTAGGCGACGTTCACGGCACCGGCCGTGCGGGCACGCTCGTGCTCGAGCAGCTGCTGGTCGGCCGAGGTGGCCGCCAGCACATAGAGAATCCAGTGCCACATCACCACACCTCGTTTCGAAGCTGCTGGTGGCCGTCAGGGCCAAGCACGGCGTGAGCAAGGTGCACCTCATCGGCGTCGGCCGGGGCCGGCTCGCAGAACACCAAGGCCGTCAGGCCGATCTTCGCAGCAACTGCGGCCACCTTGCCCAAGAAACGCAGCACCGGCCGGTTGGGGCGTGGAGGCGTCGGATGGATCGGCGAGTCGGGCGACGTCGCAGCCCACCACGTAAACGCAACAATCGCAACGGTGGCCACGGCGATTCTCTTGTGATTTCCGGTCATTCGGCTTCGCTCCACATGCGGTGCAAATACAGAACCACGACGGCCCCGATGATTGATCCGACGAAGCCGGCCGGGCCGGTGCCGAATGGCAGCCCGCCGGCGATGCTGCCGAC
>RGBZ01000153.1 GCA_009919365.1 bacterium | reverse complement strand
AGACTTGCCCAACCTGCCTCGGTCTCCCGGGCGCACTCCCTGTGCCGAACAAGGCTGCAATCGAGAAAGTCCTCGCAGTCGGCGCCGCGATTGGTGCCGCCGCCCCAGCAACCACGATCTGGGACCGCAAGAACTACTTCTACCCAGACCTCCCGAAGGGATACCAGATCAGCCAGCTTGACTTCGCACTCGCCGAGCATGGAACCATTGAGGTAACAACGAGCGCCGGCACGAGCCGCGTACGCATTCGTCGCGCCCATCTTGAGGAGGACACAGCGCGCCTCCGCCACGAGAAGGGGAGTGACGGGAAGCGCTCCAGCCTCATCGACTACAACCGCTCTGGTGTCGCGCTGCTCGAGATCGTGACAGAGCCCGATATTCGCGACGCCGAGACGGCCCGCCGCTACGCCGAAGAGCTGCGCCTCCTGCTCCGTACGATTGGCGCCGCCGATGCCGAGATGGAGAACGGGCAGATGCGCGTTGAGGCAAACGTGTCGATTCGGGCAAGTGAGGATGCACCGTTCGGAACCCGCACCGAAGTGAAGAACATGAACTCCTTCCGCTCCGTTGAGAAGGCGATCGCCTTTGAGATTGCGCGCCAGGCTGAAATCCTTGAGGCGGGCGGCTCGATCACCCAAGAGACACGCGGTTGGGATGAGTCGAGTGAAACCACCTACACGATGCGTGCGAAAGAGAACTCGCACGACTATCGCTACTTCCCTGAGCCCGATCTGCCACCGCTCACCATCGAGCCAGCGTGGTTGGCCGGCATCGTTGCGAGCATCCCTGAGATCCCTTCTGCGCGCCGAGCACGCTATGTAGAGCAGCTCGCACTCTCTGAATACGATGCCGCCGTCTTGGTCGGTGAGCCTCGCGCCGCGGCACTCTTCGAAGCGGCACGCGCTGCAGATGCGACGATTGATGCAAAGACGCTCGCCAACTGGGTGACGGGCGAGTATCTCCGTGCCGCGCGAGCGCGGCCTCGGGCAGATTAGTGACGATAGCGCACTCAAGAAACTCGCCAGCGAGGTGCTTGCGGCGAATCCGCAGGCGCTCGCCGACTGGAAGGCGGGGAAGCAGCAGGCGATCGGCTTCTTGGTCGGCCAGGCGATGAAGGCGAGCAAGGGGCGTGGCGACGCTGCCCAACTTGGAGCCGTCTTCAAGACCCTGCTGGACGCCTAAGTGCTCGACCTCGTTCGTCTCTTCGTGGGCGGCATCGGCATCGCAGGGTTTATTTATCTTGCGCTTCGACTCCCACCGCTCCTTCGAGCGCGCACGGAGTGGGCGAACCGCGTCGGCGCCGCAACGCGCTATGAGGCGTGGCGTGGCACCCCTGGGAGCGGTCCCGATCTTGCCGATCGCCTGGAGGGGGAGCTCATCAGTAATCGACTCCGAAGGCTTGCCGGTGTTGGCGCCGCTTCGATTGCTGGGGTGCTACTCGCCCTCTTCGCCTAAGGCGATAGCCGAACGTTTTCGCCCTGGCCCGGTGATCCCGAGGCGTGGCATCTCAATGGCCGGGCAACGGTCTTGTACGAAGTCCATGCCAGCGTCGGCTGCAATTTGCGCGGCAGCGGGGCTAATCACCCCAAGCTGAAGCCAGAGTCCAGCTGCGCCAATCGCGACGGCGTCGCGTGCGACCTCCTCGCAATCCTCAGAGCGCCGAAAGACGTCGACCAGATCGATCCGCTGGCCAACTGGGAGTGAGGCGGCAGCCGCCTGCAGTGTGGGGAAGCAGGGGAGGCCAGCCACCCCGTCGCGCAGCGCCTCCGGCATCGGGTTAACTGGGAGGATTTGCCAGCCGGCTGCCGCGAGTGTGCGCAGGACGCCGTGGGAGGGGCGGTCTGGACGGGGGGATGCGCCGACGATCGCAATCGTGCGGGCCTCCGTCAGCATGCGGCGCATGAGCGCGTCTGCTGCGGCGGGATCTGGGGCGCCCCCTTCGGCGGCCTCTATGGCTGCCCGTAGTCGTGCGCGTTCCTGCTCATCCATAGGGGGATGGTACGCCGATCGCTAGACTGCCCCACGTGAGCGCCAAGACTGACTTCACGCATCTCCACGTCCACAGCGAGTTCAGCCTGCTCGACGGCATGAGCAACCTGGAATCGTTGATGGAGGAGACGAAGCGCCTGGGGATGGACTCCATTGCGCTAACCGATCACGGTGCCCTCTACGGTGCGGTCCAATTCGTGCAGGCCGCAAAGCGGCACGGGATTAAGCCGATCATTGGCGTGGAAACCTACGTGGCTCGCCGCGGGATGCGCGACAAAGAGGGGAAGGCCGACCAGCAGCCGTTCCATCT
>RGBZ01000152.1 GCA_009919365.1 bacterium | reverse complement strand
AGTGGTCTGCCTCGCGAAGGGCGTCTGGCGCTTCGCCGTGTCGCCCGAGCTGTCGGCGAATAGAGCTGCGTAGGAATTCGCCGAGCGATACCTTCTGTCGCACGTGCGCATCCCACCAGGCGCGCGCGTCGACACTGCCGAGGCGCTCCCAGAATCCTGCCGCCTCAGGACCGTCGGTATCAAGACGGTCAAGATCAGCGTTTAAGAACTGCTCATACACATGGCGCGTCTCGCGTCCCGCCCAGGTCGGCATGTGTACCCCATTGGTGATGCCCAGGATCTTGTTGGTGATCACTGGTGACCAGGTTGCATTAGCTGTCTCGGCGTGCAGCTTGCTGACCGCGTTCGCGCCAATGCTCAGGCGCAGTGAGAGGGCGGTCATGTCAAATGTGCCGCGGTCCCCCTCGGCACCAACGGCGAGATCCAACATGCGCTGCAGCGGCACGCCACCAGCATCAGGTTCACCAGTGCCGTCGCAGAGCGGCCCAACCACGCGGCGCACCAGGTCAACCCCAAACTTCTCGTTGCCGGCAGAGACGGGGGTATGAATGGTGAAGACGGTGTGGCGCTTGACGTGCTCCAGTGCGCTCTCAATGGTCTCGCCCGCAGCAACATATTCGCGGGTGCGCTCCACGAGATTGAGGGCCGAGTGACCCTCATTGAGGTGATAGACCGACGGATCAACGCCGAGTGCGCGAAGCGCTCGAATGCCGCCAACGCCGAGCACCATCTCTTGGTGCAAGCGCATCTCTCGACCGCGCACATACAAGATGTGGGTGATGGATCGGTCGGCCTCGTTGTTTGCCGGAATATCGGTGTCGAGAAGGAGGACAGGCACGCGACCAATCTGTGCGACCCACACTGCCGCCGAGACGCGTCGGTCACCAAGCGGAATCGAGACAACGAGCTGCTCACCGTTCGTCCCAGCAGCGCGAGCGAGCGGCAGCATCGAGAGATCGATCTCGGGGTAGGCGTGCTCCTGATGCCCATCGGCGTCAATGGTCTGACGGAAATATCCGCGGCGATAGAGGAGCCCCACCCCAATGAGCGGGAGCGCCATATCTGAGGCTGCCTTCATATGATCTCCGGCCAAGATGCCAAGGCCACCGGAGTAGAGGGTGAGGCTCTCGTGCCAGCCAAACTCGGCGCAGAAGTAGGCGATCGGGTTGGTGAGGTCGGCTCCGTGTGTGCGCGGGAACCAGTGATCACTACCACCGGCCATGTAGTTGTCGAAGGCCGCAACAACCTCGTCGACCTGCATCAGGAACTTCGGATCTTCGAGGAGCGGCTCCCAGTCAATCGGGCCAGAGCAGACCGCAACTGGATTTCGTGTCGCGATCCAGCGAGCTTCATGAATGCGGCGGAAAAGTGCGCGAGCCTCGGGGTGCCACGACCACCAGAGGTTGTACGAGACGCGGCGCAGCCCCTCAAGTCGAGGCGGGACACGGAAGGAGTCGGGAGTCGGTAGCGTGCGCAGCACGACGGAGCTCGTCATCAGTTCGTATCCTCCCCCCATCTGCCCTCTCCGTCTTGCGACGGCACGCGGCTCGGGCGGATTCTAGCGCCCGCCGCGGCCTTGTCGCTCGGCATCGGTCTCGGGGTACGAGACTGGTGCGGAGAGTGCCGCCGTTGCTGCCGCCGAGTAGGCCGAGTCCGTAGGGCTCGACGAGCCCTTCACCGTGACCGACTTTGCGCCGACCGGTGGCTGCTCGGTTGGTGGCAGGATCGAGCGGCCAGGGAGCCGATGCTCGAGTTTGACCGTCACGTCGTAGTCCTCACAGATGTCGAGGAAGGGATCGGGATCCATCATGTCGGGCGACTTTACCCCTGCGCCACCCCAGACGCCTTCGGCGATCAACTCCATCGCCATCACGGGCATAACACCCGTCTGCCAGGCGACGGGCTGAAGATTGTAGCGACCCATCGTCTCCGCGGCGTCGCACACCTGATAGTGGAACGTCTCGCGTGGGCGACCATCCTTGGTGCCACTGACGAGCGTTCCGACAATCGCGCGACCGACCATGCTCTTACCGAGCGTTGATGGGTCAGGGGAGAGTGCGCCAATAACGTCGCGTGGAGCAACCTGGACACCCTTCACGTTAATTGGGTTCTTTCCGTCAAGGCCGAGGCGGTGCAGCAGCTGCAGCGTCTGAATGAAGTCCGCGCCGAGCGCGTACTTAAAGGTGATCACGTCGGCTTTCATGCTGCGTGGCAGTTGCACGATCTCTTCGTGCTCCACGTTCACGCACATGACCGGGCCCACACCCTCAGGGAAGACGAAGTCCTCAGGCTCGCTGAATGGCTCGCGCACCTCGATCTTGCCGTTGCGCCAAACGATC